>CAYPCK010000192.1:0-5344 GCA_964409185.1 uncultured Anaerolinea sp.
TTAAACACGAAGGACACGAAGCATACAAAGGAAGGAAAACCGTTTTGCCCGGAGCCGTTAAACCTTCGCGCCGTTGTGTCCTTTGTGTTTGAACCGATTTATTCCTCGTCGTCTAAGCCGCTACTCGCCAGCCGATCCGCTTCATCGCGCGTGGATAGTTCTTCGATGAATTGGTCAATCGAGCCATCCATCACGGCGGGCAGGTTGTAGTTCGATAAGCCGATTCGGTGATCGGTGACGCGGTTTTGGGGATAGTTGTACGTGCGGATTTTCTCCGACCGTTCGCCGCTTCCCACCTGCGACCTGCGGTCTGCCTCCAGTGCCGCGCGGCGTTTCTCCTCTTCGATCTCGTACAACCGCGCGCGGAGGATACTCAAGGCGCGGAGTTTGTTTTGCAATTGCGAGCGTTCGTCCTGGCAGGTGACGACCATTCCCGTGGGTTTATGGGTTAATCGCACCGCGGTGGAGTTTTTCTGCACGTTTTGCCCTCCCGCGCCGGAGGAACGATAAACCTCGATCTCGATGTCCGTGTCGGGGATGTCAATATCCACCTCTTCCACTTCCGCCAGTACTGCAACCGTCGCCGTGGAGGTGTGGATGCGTCCCTGCGCTTCGGTGGCGGGGACGCGTTGCACGCGGTGCACGCCCGATTCGTATTTCAGTTTGGAGAACGCGCCCTTGCCCTTGATCTCGAAAATTACTTCTTTGTATCCGCCCACGCCAATAGCGTTTTCGGAGAGAATCTCGGTTTTCCAGCGTTTGCCGTCGGCGTAGCGCGTGTACATGCGGAAGAGATCCGCGGCGAAGATCGCCGCTTCGTCGCCTCCCGTGCCCGCGCGGACCTCGACGATCACATTCTTGTCGTCGCGCGGGTCTTTTGGCACCAGCATGCCTTTGATCTCTTTTTCCAGCGCTTCGATTTTCGGAGTCAGGTCGGCGATATCGGCATTTGCCAACGCCAAAAGATCATCATCCTTTTCGCTGTTCGCGATTTCCTTTGCCTGTTCAAGGCTTTTTGTCGCCTGGCGGTATTCGCGCGCTTTCTCGACCAGCGGCTCCAAATCCACGCGTTCCTTGTTCAGTTCCGCGGCGCGTTGATAATTGGCTCCCACCTCGAGAAGTTCGTTTCCGATTTGTTCGTATCGGTCTTCAATGCCTTTGAGTTTTTCGAGCATAACATCCTTGGGTGAGCGGGCGAGTAACCCGCTCTGAAATCAAAATAAGTCGCGGCAATATGTGCCGCGGCGCAAGCGCAACCCGGTGAACGGTGTGGTTACTGCGGTATCAGGAATGCCGAGAGGATCATCGAAAGAATCAGGATGATCGAAAAGACCAGGAACATGACCTGGAGCGCCCGGCTCGAGCGCAAGGGTTTGGTGTTTTGTTTTTTGCCAGCCATGGTTACTCACAAATTCAAGTGTTTGTAAAACGCCCGCGCCATCGCTTTCTCGAGTTCTTCGAGCGTGACCGGCTTTGTCGCAAACGTGTCGGCGCCAAGGGCAAGGGCTTGATCGATGACGGTATCGTCGGCTTCGGAGGAAAGCATGACGATCGGCAGGTTCCCCAAATCGGGGCGGCGGCGCAGGAACTCGACCATATCCAGACCCGATACTTCCGGCATGTTCACATCGAGGATGATCAGGTCGGGTCTCTTCCCGGCGACCACCAACTGCGCCGCCCCGCGCACGCTGTTGAATATCGTCACCTTGCAGTCGAGCACCTCCAGCATCAATCCGACTGCGCGGCTCATTTCCTCATCGTCATCTACAACCCAGATTTCTCTCATTCCAAATGCGCCTTAATCGATTCGGCCGCGCGTTCCGGCACCACGGATTTCAGCTCCTCCAGCGAAGCGGCTCTAATCTTATCCACAGAACCGAAATGTTTCAAGAGGGCTTTTCGCCGGCCGGGTCCGATGCCGGGCACCGCATCCAGAATGGAAGCCATGCCGAGTTTCTGCCGTTTTTTGCGATGGGCGGTGATCCCGAACCGATGCGCCTCGTCGCGGATGCGCTGTACCAGGTAGAGTCCCTGTGAATGACGCGGGAGCATCAAGGACTCAGATTTGTGGGGAAAGAATATCTCCTCCTGCTGTTTGGCAAGACCCACGACCGGGATGACATCCAGCAACTCGAATTTTTCAAGAACTTCCACCGCCCGGCTCAGTTGACCCTTGCCGCCATCGACGATGACCAGGTCCGGCAACAGAGAGAACGACGCATCTTTCTTTGCGCCGACCTGCTTTGCCGATTCCCCAGCCGATCGCCACCGTCGGAAGCGCCGGGTGAGCATTTCCTCCATGGAGGCGAAATCGTCCGGCGCCCCCACCACCGACTCGATGTTGAACTTGCGATACAGTTTTTTGTCGGGCACTCCCCGGGTAAACACGACCATCGCCCCGACGATCGCCGTCCCTTGCGTGTTCGAAATATCGTAACACTCGATACGGTTGGGCGGCGATTTTAGATTCAACGCTTGTTGCAATTCCGCCAGCGCCAGTTCCTGTTTGTGGGCATCCGCCTGCCATTGCGCGCGCAGGGCAGCGAGGGTCTCGGTGGCGTTCTCGGTAGCCATCATCACGAGCTCGTGCGGCTGACCCTCCTTCGGTACGAAGAATTCGATCTTTTCGCCGCCACGCTTCGATCTCAACCATTCACCGATGATCTTCGCCTCCTCGACCTCGTGCGGAAGCATCACCTGCTGGGGTATGGTCGCGGCTTCGGTGTAAAACTGCGTGACAAACTGCTCCATCACCTCGGTGTCCGCCGAATCTTCTGTCCCTTCAAGGATGAAATATTCCCGCCCGATCAATTTGCCGCCGCGGATGAAAAACACCTGAACGCAGGCTTCCCCGTCGCTCCGAGCCATGGCGAGAACGTCCGAGTCCTTGTAATCGGCGGCGAAGACGATCTTTTGCCGTTCGATGATCGAATGGATCGCCTTCAACTGGTCGCGTATGGCGGCGGCTTTTTCGAAGCGCATCTCATCCGAGGCTTTTTGCATATCCGCTTGCAGGCGCATGACAATCCCCTCGCTGTGCCCGCTGAGGAAATCCATCAGGTCGGAGATCATCTGGCGGTACGCTGCCTGGGAGGCGGCGCCGATGCACGGGGCGATGCACAGCTTGATGTCATGGTAAAGACACGCCCGCTTATCCAGCCCCGTGATCTCGCGGTCGCACGTCAAAAAGGGGAAGATCTTCCGCAGTACATCGAGGGTTTGGTAGACCGCCCACGCCGAGGTGTACGGACCGAAATAGCGCGAGCCGTCTTCCGTCATCTGCCGCGTCACGGTGACCAGGGGGAACGGCTCCGCCCAGTGGATTTTGATGTACGGGTATCGCTTATCATCCTTCAGGCGGATGTTGTATTTCGGGCGATGCTTTTTGATCAGGTTCATCTCGAGGATGAGCGCCTCGAGTTCGGAGCCGACGACGATCCATTCAATGTCAATGATCTCCCGCGTCAGCCGGCGGGTCTTGTTGTCGTGACTCGCGTCCGCATGGAAATAGGAACGCACGCGGTTCTTCAGGTTGATCGCCTTACCGACGTAAATGATATTCCCCTCGATATTCTTCATCAAATAACAGCCGGGCTTCGTGGGAAGGGTGTCGAGGATACCCTGTATTTTTTCTGTGATTTCCATGGAAGCCAATTTTACTTCATCGAGAACTGTCTCGCCGAATGGGAGTTTTGGCGGTTGTATCGAATTGGTTTTTGTGCAATAATCAGTGAAATCTTATTAACGGAGGAACTCATGAACGAACAATCGAATATGCCCGTATCTCCCGCGCCGGCTGGCGGCGGGAACCAGCGAGTGATGGCAATCGCCTCCCTCGTCCTGGGTGTGATCAACCTTTGCGCTTGGTTCTTGCCGATCTGTGGCGTGCCGCTGGGGATCGCCGGCGTGATCCTTGGGTATTTGGGGATGAAAGATCCCGCGCAGAAGAACCTTGCTCTCGCAGGCATGGTGTTGTCGGGTATCGGCATCTTGCTCGCCTGCCTGAATGCCGTCGCGGGTGTTGTGCTCAACATGCCGGATATTCAACAGCTCTTGCAGCGTGTTGGTTGAGTTTAATCAATCTCGTCAAAACAAAGTCTCCCGTACGGGAGACTTTGTTATTTACCACTCGGGGGAATTCGGTCGGGACCGATGAAGATCGGCATTTCGATCAGGCTCCAGCCATATTCATACGCCAGATTCGCTCCACACTCTCCTTCCAGTGCCTCGACCAAGCCGTTTTCGTTTGCGTCTGAGCCTTGCAGCAGATTGTTGCCTAGAAGCGACATCTGATTGATGATTGGTTCCATTTCAGGACCGAACGGTGTTTGCGTCAAATCTAGGGCGAGCGGCAGGAGTTGATTGGTCCAGTCTTCCATGTTCTGAACGCAGATCAATAAATTCTCGCTGTTTAACCTGATGTTTGGGGTGGAATCGTCGGCGTCTGCCATTGTTTTTGCTCCCAAGCCGGAAAGTTGCAGGTATCCGAGATGGTCTCCGTTCGGCAGACTGCCGTACCCGTCGCTCTCGTTATTGTCGAACTTTCCATCCTGGTCGTAATCCTGATACTGATCGCTTTGGTCACCCACGATCAAGTTGATCACATCTTCGGTGCGTTTACGGACCGTCGCCTCGTCGCCATCCTGATACGCTTGCGCCAGCCCGACAAAATTCGGGTTGATCGGGTCGCCGTTGATCGCGCCGGTGATATAACTTCCGCTGTAGTAGTACAACCCCTGCATGGGGGCGTATTGATCCGGGGTATCGCTATGAGAGGCGAGGAGCTTTCGCGCTTCCGCCAGCGATGCCTTCGGAAAAACGGACGAGAACAAAATCTCTTCCGAAGGGGATAGGACGGTCGCCTCGCCCTGCTCGACGCTGATGAAGATTTCATCGAATTCACCCAACAGATTTACGCGGCTTGGTTCGGTGAATTCGAGTTGACCTACGCCCGCGCTGTTGAAGCGGATCGCGCCAATATTGCGAAGGGAGCCATCAACTGTGTTTCGGAGCCACGCTTCATAGCGAGTCCCATCGCCCGGCGGATCGACGTTGCTTAGCACAATGGTGACCCGGTCCAATACGCCATTGAAGTCGGTAAAGCGCATACGGCCGACGGGGATATCGGGGTCAAGCGCCTCGGGCGTGGCGGTGACCGTCACCGTGGTGGGGTTGATGAACTGGAAAAGCGCGAAGGCAAGGCCGGCGGCGATGACGATCTCGATACCGATACGAAGCCAGCGGATCAACGGTCTCTCCTGCGGCGTTTGTTTCTGTTTCTTTGCTTCCGCCGCAAGCTGGCGCGCCATCTGCGCGATGTGCATGGTGCCCGGCGAAACGGTTT
>CAYPCK010000193.1:0-5331 GCA_964409185.1 uncultured Anaerolinea sp.
CCGAGTAACTTCGCAAACCAAACAACCAAATGCCGCGCGCCAGAATCGCAAACAGCGCCGTCAAGCCAAAAGCGAACAACATGGTTTCCGGCGTGAGGCGATTCGTCATCGCTTCGGCAGGCACCGTCACCGCAAACGCAACAGGGACGAGAAACGTGAGTCCCGTGCGGAGCCAATCGGGGTACACGCCCACGGGCCAGCGTCCCGCCGCGTACAAGCCTTCGAACAGGTTGACGATCTCGCTGACGCGAATCACCCAGAACGCGACGGAGGTGACCATCAGCCAGACGCAGTACAGCATGATCGCGCCCATGATCAGCGCGGCGACAAACGCGACGACTTGCAGCGCTTCCATCCCCGATTGAAGCTGATCCACTGCAACAGCAAGGACCACCAAACCGACGAGGACATCCGTGAGTTGCCAGAAACGGAATTCGCGCACGCTGACGAGAGTTTGCGCATCCGCAGGTTTGGTGAGGGCAAAGTCCAGCGTGCCGTTCAGCACATCGTTCATCAGGCGTTCCATGTTGGGCTGAATCGCGGAACGAATCACTCCGCCCATGAGGATGTGCACGCCCATCACAGCGAGCAATTCGGCGCGCGACCAGCCTGCGAGGTTATTTACCTGATCGAAGACGAGCGCGAGTCCGATCAAACCTGTTGCCAGCGCGACTCCTGTCTGCAAAAGTTGAATGAAGAAGTTGACGCGATATTGCAGTTCGTTCATCACGCCGATGCGAAGGTAGTTCCATGCGAGTTTGAAGGGGTTCATCTTATCTCTCACTTTGCCGTGTCATGCTGAGCGAAGCATCTCTTGCACAGCGATTGAGACCCTTCGGTCGCGAGGGAACGCTCCCTCAAGGTGACACATACTTTTTTATAGAAACAATTTTTCATCCTGCTCAGCCTACCCGCCCACGGCGGAGAACTGCCTGATGGCGGCGCGCCAGACCAAACTGAGGAAAGAGGCGCCGATGATGATCCAAAGGACCTGCATCCCAACCCCAGCCCAAAGTTCCCGCGCGGACATCGTCCCGACAAGCGCTTCGATTGGAAAAAAGAATGTCCATTTGAAGGGCAGGTAATTGGAAAGATTCTGTACCCATTGCGGCATGAGTGTCATCGGCACGAGGCGACCTGAAAGAATCAATTCGAGACCGAAATACAACTCGAAGATCGCGCTGACGCGCGTCGTCCAGAAGGTGATCATGCCGAGCAGGGACAGCAGCATCGTGCGGATGAGGTACGCGCCCCAGATGGCGAGGAAGAAAACGATGGCTTCCATCCCGGTGATGTCGAAGGTTGGTTTGAACACCCACGTGAGGAATGCCGCCAGCGGAAGCCACAACACGATCACAACAACTTTCCAGCCCGCGAAAAACGCGACATCGAAATGAATCGGGTGGATCGGGCGCATCAAGTCCATTGAAAGACTCCCTTCGCGTATGCGCTCTTCCCAGCCGTAAGGCGTGAAGACGATGTTCATGTTGCGGACGAGAGTCCACACGATGTAATACGCCGCGAACGCGCCGGGGGTGTATCCGCCGACTTCCCCTCCTTGTTGATTCGCGATCGTTGACCAGACCACTAGGTAGATCACCGGCTCGGCGATCATGCCGATCATGTAAAAATAGTTGGCAACGCGGTACTGGAACTGCTGGAGGATCGAAACGCGCATCGAGGCAAGATAAAACTCAATGTAGCGTTTCATGCCTCCTCCTTTTGCGAGAAGACCTGATCGATCACATCGTCTACAGGCGCGTCTTCCACGGTGAGATCGTCCACTTGAAAATCGGACAGCAAACGCGCGGTGACCTGCGACGTTTGCGCTTTCGACACACGTAACGTAACGCGTCCATCCTCCCTACTGACGACCTCTCCGTATTTGGAGAGTTCAACATCGGAATTTTGGAGTGTGAGACTCAACGTCTTGTACGACGAGAATTGATTGACGAGAGCGCTCAAATCGCCGTCGAAGAGTATCCGTCCGTGGTGGATGACGATGACGCGCTTGCACAGCGCTTCCACATCTGCCATGTAGTGACTGGTGAGCAGGACCGTCGCGTTGTAGCGTTTGTTGTATTCCGCGATGAAAGTGCGGATACGCCTCTGCATGGTCACATCGAGACCGATGGTCGGCTCGTCGAGGAAGAGCACCTTCGGTTGGTGAAGCAGGGCGGCGACGATCTCCATTTTCATGCGCTCGCCGAGCGAGAGATTACGGACAGGTTTGGTGACCAAATCCTGCAACTCGAGCAATTCGATGAACTCATCGCGAGCGCGTTTGAACTGATCTACAGGAATGCCGTAGACCGCGCGTTGGAGATCGAACGAATCGAGGGCGGGCAGGTCCCACGTCAGTTGGTTGCGGTTGCCCATCACCAGCGCGATCTGCCTGAGATAGTCATGCGAACGGTGGCGCGGTTCGTAACCGAGAACGCTGACGTTCCCAGACGTGGGATGTAGAAGTCCGCTCAGCATTTTGAGCGTGGTGGTTTTGCCCGCCCCGTTCGGACCGAGGAAGCCAACTACCTCTCCCGCCTCGATGTTGAACGAGATGCCGTCCACGGCTTTGACGGTTTTATATTTTCGAGTGAATAAACTGGCGATGGATGCTTTGAGTCCGCCTTCGCGCTCAGGGACTTGGTAGTGCTTGGCTAACTGCGAGATGGATACAACGGAAGACACGTTATTCTCCTATTTTTTTACTTAATTTGGTGGTCGAGTCGGGCGAAGCCCGTATCGAGACCACCACGATTCAAGCAAGCATTCGTTGACAGGAAATTGTGGTTTCGATACGCCCTTCGCAATGGCGCCTCGGCGCCACTCAGGGCTACTCAACCACCGAATATATATTCCGCGCGCTTAAACACAAAACCGCAGGGCGGGTTGTGCGCGCCTCTGCGATTCGGGAAATCAAATACAAATGGTTAGCGAATCGAATCGAAAGAAGGCACACGGACAGAAAAAATGAATTGAAAACACATGGGCGCGAACCTCCTTTCCGTTGAGACGGCGCGAGTGTAGCATACCGCCCCCCAAGTTGCAAATGAAAATTCTGGTATAATCCCCGCTCGTGACTGGTCCTGCAAGCGGTCTAATCCACTGCGAGCATGGAGACCTGCAATATCAAAAAGAAAGGAAGCATACGTCATGCCGTTACAGAAGGAAGCAAAGACCAAACTGATCACGGATTATCACCGCCATGATACCGATACCGGCTCCCCCGAGGTGCAGATCGCGATCATGACCGGGCGCATCCAGCAGTTGACCGAACACTTGCGCAACAACAAGAACGATCAGTCCTGCCGCCGTGGTCTGCTCAAACTTGTCGGGTCGCGCCGCCGCATGTTGTCGTACCTGCGCCAGGCAGATTACCAGCGTTACCTGGGAATCACCGAAAGTTTGAACCTGCGCCACAAGTAAGCGAACTGAACCCTAAAGGATGTTGAGACCTTTAGGGTTCAGTTTAACCCTCACCCTACCCTCTCCCGAGGGGAGAGGGAGGAGCATCCGCCGTCAGGAATTGAATAGCGCGAATAACTTTATCTGCGGAATGAAATCCGCATTGCGGGTTGTTCACACTCTTCAGTCCCTGACTTGAGGCGGAAATAATTTCGTGGGGCGGGATGGTATCCTGCCAAAGTGCGGGATACGATCCCGCACCACGCCACAGGAGACAATTTAATGAAACCCGAATCAAAAAAATATTCAACCACGGTTGGAAAGCAAACCGTCACGTTCGAGACCGGCAAGCTGGCGGGGCAGGCGGGCGGCGCCGTGACCTTCGGCACGCCCGAATCCATCGTGTTTGCCGCGGCGACCATGGGGGATGTGCGCGAAGGGATTGATTTTTTCCCACTGACTGTCGAATACGAAGAGCGGATGTATGCCGGCGGAAAAATTCCCGGTTCCTTCTTCCGACGGGAGGGCAGGCCCGGCACCGAGGCGATTCTCGTCTCGCGCCTGACCGACCGGCCCCTGCGACCGCTTTTCAAAGATGGAATGCGGAATGAAGTGCAGGTGATCATGTTCTCGCTTTCATCCGACGGCATGAACCCGCTGGATGTGCTCGCCATCAACGCCGCGTCCGCCGCCATCATGATCTCAGACATCCCCTGGGGCGGACCCGTCGGCGCGGTACGCGTGGGGCGCGTCAACGGCGAGTTTGTCGTCAACCCAACCTACCCTGAGATGGACGCGTCGGACCTTGATCTGCGAATCGCCGGCACGAAGGATGCGATTCTCATGGTCGAATGCGGCGCGAACGAGATCCCCGAAGACGTGATGGTCGCCGCGCTCGAACTCGGTCACCAGTCCATCCAGCCGCTGATCGAACTGCAGCTCAAGATGCAAGCCGAAGTGGGCAAAGCCAAGCGCGAGGTGACGTTGTTCGTGCCGAGCGACGAGATCAGGAAAAAAGTGTTCGACCGCGTGAGCGGACCGATGAACGCCCTGCTCGATAAGCCGCTCTCGAAGAACGAATTTTATTCCGGGATGAAGGCGATCAAAACCGAAGCAGAAACCGAATTGTGTTCAGTCCCTGAAGGCGGCAATCCTGCCGAGTATATGCCGGTCAACATGTTCCGCGAATCGTTCGAGTTGGCGGAAATGGATGTGGTGCGCGAACGCATCCTCAGCATGGGCAAACGCCCCGATGGGCGAACGCCGACGGATATCCGCCCGATCTGGTGCGAAGTGGGACTCTCGCCTCGCGCGCACGGGTCGGGATTGTTCACCCGCGGCGAGACTCAAATCCTGTCCGTCGCTACGCTCGCTACACTCGGCGAAGCGCAGGAACTCGATAACCTCAGCCCGATCAAAGATAAACGATACATGCATCATTACAATTTCCCGCCGTATTCCACCGGCGAGGTAATACGCGTGGGCGGGCAAAGCCGGCGCGAGGTGGGGCATGGAGCGCTGGCAGAGCGCGCGCTGGAACCGGTCATCCCCGCCGAAGAGTCGTTTCCGTACACCATCCGCGTGGTGTCGGAGGCGCTGTCTTCCAACGGTTCGACTTCGATGGGCTCCGTCTGCGGTTCGACGCTCGCGCTGATGGACGCGGGCGTGCCGATCAAAGCCCCGGTCTCCGGCGTAGCGATGGGACTCATCACGGATGCGACCGGTCGTTACAAAATTCTCACCGATATTCAAGGCACCGAAGATCATCTCGGCGATATGGATTTCAAAGTGGCTGGCACGTCGGCTGGCATTACGGCTTTACAAATGGATATCAAGATCAGCGGGTTGAGCGCGCAGATGATGAAGGAAGCGCTGGAGCAGGCAAAGGTGGCGCGCGCGTCCATTTTGGAAAAGATGCTGGCGGTG
>CAYPCK010000194.1:0-5326 GCA_964409185.1 uncultured Anaerolinea sp.
GGTTGCTCTCCTGCAGGATCATCGCCAGCGACTTGGTGTCCTTCGCGATCGCCGTATCGTATTTAACACGCAGGGCACGTTCCAGCAAATTCAAAACGGGCGAATCATCCAGCGCGAGCAGAATCAAATCCGACTTTGGCATGGGCGGCGATCTTCGATGTCCCTTTCCGGCAAGTTAAGGAGAACGCACGGATTGTATCACCCGCCCCTTGGTTGTGGCAAATCAATCTCATAACATGCTATACTCGCAAAATAGTAAATCCCACTCTACAGTTCCGAAAAGGTAAACCATGAGACGGAGCGAATTCAAACAGGAGTTCCAGCCCAAGATCCTACTCCCCAGCCTCACCGCCGGGTTGATCGCCGCCATCGTCACCATCAGCATGGAAATATCGCTGGCGGCGCTGATCTTTGCCGGCGACCTCAACCGGTTCCTCGCGGGCGGCATCGGCTTGATGCTCTTCGGCGCGTTCGCCGTGGGAATCGTTGTTGCCCTGCTCACCTCCCTGCCGGGCACGATCAGCGTGCCGCAGGATACCCCCGCCGCCATCTTCGCCCTCATCGCCGCTTCGATCGCCGTGGGTATGCGGGGCGCAAACCCCGAGGCAACCTACGCAACCGTGGTGGCGGCAATCGCCCTAACGTCCATCATCACCGGCGTGGCGTACATGCTCATTGCCTGGTTCAAAGCAAGCTGGTTTGTCCGCTACATTCCCTACCCGGTCATCGGCGGGTTCCTCGCCGGCACCGGCTGGTTGCTGAGCCTCGGCGCTTTCAGCGTGATGACCAATGGGAACCTCTCGCCTTCCACCCTCCCGCAATTATTGACACCTGATAATTTATTCAACTGGGTTCCCGGCCTTGTCTTTGCCGTAATTCTTTTGCTCATATTGCGAAGATCAAATCATTATTTGATCACCCCCGGCGCGCTGGTCATAGCCACCGCATTGTTCTATGGCTATCTTTTAGTATCGGGAATATCCATCGCCGAAGCCTCCTCGCGCGGCTGGCTGTTGGGATCGTTCCCCTCCGGCGGACTGTACCAACCCCTCACCCCCGCTTTGCTCGGACTGGTGAACTGGTCCGCCATCCTTTTGAATTTCGACAAAATTTTCACCATTGTCGTCCTGAGCGTGATCGCCCTCCTGCTCAACGCCAGCGCCCTCGAAGTAACCGTCAAACAGGATATCAACCTCAACCGCGAACTGCAAGCCGCGGGCTGGGCGAACATCCTCGGCGGGCTGGGCGGGAGCACGGTTGGGTATCAAACCCTCGGCATGTCGTCACTGGCGCACCGCCTTGGCGCAAAGAGCCGCATTGCCAACATCATTTCTGCGTTGATCTGCGGCGCGGCGCTTTTCTTCGGCGCGGCGGTCATCTCTTATTTTCCCAAGCCGGTCCTCGGTGGGATGCTCCTCTACCTCGGGCTATCCTTCCTCATGGACTGGCTGATCGACTCGCGCCGCGCCCTGCCCACCCTCGACTACATCCTCGTCTGGGTCATCCTCTTCATCATCGCCTCGGTCGGCTTCCTCGAAGGCATCATCGCCGGGACCTTCATCGCCGCCATCCTGTTCGTCGTCACCTACAGCCGCGTGGATGTGATCAAGAACGCCCTCAACGGCTCCATCTACCACAGCAAAGTGGACCGCCCCAAACTGCACCGCGACATTCTGCGCGAAAAAGGCGAGGAGATCTACATCCTCAGCCTGCAAGGGTTTCTCTTCTTCGGCACGATCCAGAACGTGCTCGAAAAAGTCCGCCACCGCATCGACCGGAAGGAACTGTGCAAACTCGGCTTCGTCGTGCTCGACTTTCACCGCGTCACCCACCTCGACTCCTCCGCTGTCTTCGGCATCACGCGCCTGAAGCAGGTAACGCAGGCGAACAATATCCTCATGGTGTGGACGGAAGTCAAACCCGAGATCGTGCGTAACCTCGAACTCGGCGGTCTCACCGACTCCACCGACGACAGTTTCATCATCAAACCGACCCTCGACGAAGGCGTGGAATGGTGCGAGAACAAGATCCTGGCGAAACAGGGCATGAACGACCTGACCGGCTTCATCGAAAAAGTGGAACACCAACTCAAACGCGTGTTCCCCGACCTCAAAGCCACAGACCGCCTGACGCAATACCTCGAACGGCGCGAACTGCGCGAGGGTGAAGTGCTTATCAAGCAGGGCGACCCCGCCGGGGAAATGTATTTTGTCGAATCGGGATTGGTGACCATCGAGTTGGAAATGCCGAACAACAAACGCCTGCGCCTGCGGAGCATCCGCGGCGGCGCCATGGTCGGCGAGGTGGGCATGTACCTGGGACAGGAACGCACCGCCTCAGTGATCGCGGCAAGACCCAGCGTGGTCTATCGACTCTCCGCCGCATCGCTCAAAGACATGCAGGCAAAGGACCCCGAGGTGGCAGTGCAATTCCACGAGTGGATTGTGCGCCTGCTCGCCGAGCGCATCTCGGATAACAATCAGATCATCGAAGCGTTGATGGAATAAAGAATATTCACCACGAACGCTGATACTCGAATCGCAGAGACATCGCCGCCACAAATCCTTAATCGCCAACCATGGTGCCGACAGGTTCGCCTTTGAGCGCGGCGAGCAGGGCGTGGTTATCCCACAGGTTCACGACCAGGATCGGCAGTTTATTCTCCATGCACAGGGTGATGGCGGTGCTGTCCATCACTTCAAGCCTGCGGTTGATGACCTCGATGTAGTTGAGTTTGTCGAACTTCTTCGCGTCGGGGTTTTTCTTCGGGTCGGAATCGTAGACGCCGTCCACCTTGGTGGCTTTGATGACCACGTCCGCATCGATTTCGGTGGCGCGCAATGCCGCCGCCGTGTCGGTGGAGAAGAACGGATTCCCCGTCCCCGCGCCGAAGACGACCACCCGCCTCTTTTCCAGGTGACGAATGGCTCGGCGGCGGATGTAGGGTTCGGCGATCTGACGCATGTCGATCGCGGACATGACGCGGGTGTACACGCCGGCGCGTTCGAGCGCATCCATAAGCGCCATGGCGTTCATCACCGTGGCGAGCATGCCCATGTAGTCGGCGGTCGAGCGGTCCATGCCGCGTTCGAGTCCCTGCTTGCCGCGCCACAGGTTGCCCGCTCCGATGACGATCGCCACCTCCACGCCCATCTCGTGCACTTCCTTGATGCGGCTCGCAATGGACTCCGCCTCGTCCACATCGATGCCGAAGCCGGATTTGCCTCCCATTGCCTCGCCGCTCAACTTGAGGAGGATGCGTTTGTATTTGATGTCGCTCATGGGTCTCCTTAACCCTCACCCGCCCTTCGGGCAGCCTCTCCCATTGGGAGAGAAACGGGGTGAGGGACTAAAAAAATGACCAACCGTCTGGTTGGTCATTTTACTTTAATTGTCCAAACTCTCGCCAAGTTCCCAGCGCTGGAAACGGCGCACGATCACATTTTCGCCGATGGCGGCAACCGTCTGCAGAATCAACTTCTCGACCGTCATCGATTCATCGCGGATGTAAGCCTGTCGGGAAAGCACAACCTCATCCTTGAACTTTTCGAGGCGTCCCTGCACGATCTTTTCCATCACGTTATCGGGCTTGCCTTCCTCTTTGGCGCGCGCGCGGGCGATTTCCGCTTCGTGCTCGAGCACCGCGGCGGGGATTTCCTCCGCCTTCAGGTAGCGCGGGGCGGATGCGGCGATCTGCAGCGCGAGTTCGTGCGCCAGTTCGCGGAATTTATCCGAGCGGGCGACAAAATCCGTTTCACAGTTCACTTCCACCATCACGCCCACGCGTCCGCCGCCGTGCGAGTATAACTCGACAACGCCCTGCGAGGCTTCGCGGTCGGCGCGTTTCGCGGCAGTCGCCATGCCTTTTTCACGGAGCCAATCGACAGCTTTTTGATAATCGCCGCTCGCTTCTTCGAGCGCTTTGCGGCAATCCAGCACGCCCGCGTTGGTCGCGGCGCGCAATTCTTTGATCATTTCAGTGGTGATTTCCATCGGTATTTCCTTGTCCATCATGACTCCAGTCGCCGTCCCCGGTGACGAATTGCCGCCGGAAGCCAGTGAACCGGATAAGTTTTTACTCGCCGGCTTCTGCCTTTGGTTCTTCTACTTTCGGTTCTTCCGGTTTCGCGTCCGTAGCAGGTTCTTCCGCTTTCACCTCTGCCGCGGGGGCTTCCGCTGTAGCCGGCTTTTTCGACGCGCTCATCTTGGCAAGCGTCGCCTCGCCGAGCAGGGCATTGTCTTCCAATTCCACATCGGATTCAACGACTTTGGGAGCGCGACGGGATGACTTATCCGATTTCGATTTGGTCTCCTCGGCAGGCATCTCTGCCGCCGCATCGTCCTTGCGCATGCCTTTGCCTTCCAACACCGCATCAGCCACCTTCGCCACCAGCAACTTAATCGCGCGGATGGCGTCGTCGTTCGCGGGGATCACGTAATCGATATTCAACGGGTTGCAATTGGTGTCCACCAACGCGACGATCGGAATGCCGAGCAAATTCGCTTCGCGAACCGCCGAGTCTTCGCGCCCCACGTCGACGATGAAAAGCAGGTCGGGGCGGCGCTTCATGTTGCGGATGCCCGAGAATCGCGTCGTAAGACGGACGATCTCGCGTTCGATCAACAAGCCTTCTTTTTTCGTCAGCCGGTTCAGTTCTCCGCTGTCGCGCATCTTTTCAAGGCGGTCCAATTCTTCCAGACGGCTCTTAATGGTTACCCAGTTGGTCAGGGTACCGCCAAGCCAACGTTCGGTGACATAAGGCATACCGCAGCGTATTGCTTCTTCGCGGATGGTATCCTGTGCCTGCCGCTTGGTACCGATGAACAACACTGTTCCGCCGTTCATGACGGTATCGCGGATGGCATAATAGGCATCATTGATCGCTTTCACCGTCTGTTGCAGGTCAATGATGTGAATGCCGTTTCGCTCTGTGAAAATATAAGGTTTCATTTTGGGGTGCCACTTGTTGGTTCGGTGACCGAAGTGCACGCCGCATTCCAGCAGAGCTTTCATCGAAATTACACTAGCCATATTCAATTCTCCTTTGCGTTTTTTTCCTCCGCCCCTTTCTCATAACACCAGACACCCTCACGAGTGCACGCCGGCGCCATCCAGGAGCGTGTGTAATATTTAGGCAAGCCAACCTTTGCTTGCTCTTAAGTGTTGAAAGTATATCACACATCAGCCCGATTCGTCCAGCGGGTTAAGTCCAGAAGCGGTCGGCCATTCTCATTTCATTAATCTGTTTCTTATTTTTATGCTACAATCCAGCGGTGATGAATCGAATCTACCGATGGATGGGCATCGATATTCGGCAGCGCGAGG
>CAYPCK010000195.1:0-5307 GCA_964409185.1 uncultured Anaerolinea sp.
GGTGCCGCCGATCTCGCCGATCATCACCACTTTTTCGGTGTGCGGGTCATGCTCGAACATTTCGAGCACGTCAATGAAATTCGTGCCGTTGACCGGGTCGCCGCCGATGCCCACGCAGGTGGATGCGCCCATGCCGACGAGCTTCAGCGCGTAGAGCACCTCGTAGGTGAGCGTGCCGGAGCGTGACACAACGCCGACGTTGCCGGGGATGGCGATATTGCCGGGGATGATTCCAACCTTGGACTCACCGGGAGTCAACATGCCGGGGCAATTCGGTCCGATCAGGCGGACATCTTTCTGATCGAGATAATTCCGCACGCGCATCATGTCCTGGACGGCAACGCCTTCTGTGATGCATACAACAAGCGGGATACCGGCGTCGGCGGCTTCGAACATCGCGTCAGGGGCGAAGCGTGCGGGGACGAAGATCACCGAACAATTCGCGTCGGTCGCATCTTTTGCGAGTTTGACGGAATCGAAAACGGGGACTTTTCCATCCAGCACCCATTCGCCGCCTTTACCGGGCGTCACGCCTGCGACAAGGTTTGTTCCATATGCCAGCATCTGTGTGGAGTGAAAGAGTCCCTCGTTGCCGGTGATGCCCTGCACGATCAGGCGGGTGTTTTTATTGATAAGTATGCTCATCTAGTTTCCTCATGAAAGACCTGACAGGCTTAGGAAACCTGTCAGGTCTTAACTGTTTATCCCTTCGCCGCCGCAACAGCCTTTTTCGCCGCGTCTGCGAGAGTCTCTGCGGTGATCATATTCGCGTTCTCGAGGAGTTTGCGCCCCTCTTCCGCGTTTGTGCCGACGAGGCGCACCACCATCGGCACCTTGGGCTTGACTTCGTCCATGGCGACCAAAATTCCACGGGCGACTTCGTCGCAACGGGTAATGCCGCCGAAAATGTTGAAGAGCACCGCTTTCACGTTCGGGTCAGATAAAATGATTTTCATCGCCGCGGCAACTTTATCCGATCCCGCGCCGCCGCCGATGTCCAAAAAGTTGGCGGGTTCGCCGCCGAAGAGTTTGACAATGTCCATGCTGGTCATCGCCAGCCCCGCGCCGTTGACCATGCACCCAATGTTCCCATCGAGTTTGATGTACGAAAGCCCGTACTTGCGCGCTTCGGTTTCGGCGGGCGCTTCCTCGTCGATGTCGCGCATCTCGTTCAGGTCCGCGTGGCGGAACATGGCGTTATCGTCAATCATCATCTTGCCGTCGAGCGCGACAAGACGTTTATCTTTTGTGATCACGAGCGGATTGATCTCCGCGAGTGTCGCATCGGTTTCGAGATATGCCTGCCACAAACCGGAGGCGATCTTGCTAAAATCGCGCCACAGGTCGCGCGGCAGGTCGATCGAAGCGGCAATATCGCGCGCCTGGTAATCGCGCAGCCCGAGCAGGGGGTCGATGTGCATTTTGATGATCTTTTCGGGCTGGGTCGCCGCCACTTCCTCGATGTCGATACCGCCCTCGCCGGAAGCGATGATGACGGGTTTCTTTGCGGCGCGGTCGTTGGTGATCGAAAAATAAATCTCATGCTCGATCGCCGCGGCTTCGTCCACCAACACCTTTCGGACAGGCAAGCCTTTGATTTCCATGGTGAGGATCTGTTGCGCAAGCTGTTCGGCTTCGTCTGCCGATTTGGCGACCTTGATGCCGCCCGCTTTGCCGCGACCGCCCACCAACACCTGCGATTTAATAACAACGCGGCCCCCCAGCTCTTCGGCGATGTGCTTCGCCTCGACTGCGGTAGCCGCTACCCGTCCCTTGGGGATGGGAATTCCATATTTGGCGAAGATCGCCTTGGACTGATATTCGTGAAGTTTCATGTGTCCCTTTGTGCTGTTCAGGATAAAAGCACGGGCATTATACCATTGGGGTAAATTAAATCCTGACAGGTTTCCCAAGACACTTGATGAAGGCGAAGCGAAAAAGAATGGTTAGCGTAGATGATACAATCTCCGAATGAATTATCGCCTCAGCCTGTTCTTTTTATTTCTCCTCTCCGCCTGCCAGCCTTCGCAAGTGCTTCCAACCCAAACCCTCCCGCCCCCAAACATCGTCATTGAAACCATCACCCCGTCGCCTTTTCCAACCGAAACGCCGCTCCCTTCGCCAACTCTCACAACCGAAGAATTGATTTTCCCCTACACCATTGAGGGACTGCGCCAGCACGACTATCAAAGCGGCGAGATCCGCATCCTCGAAATGCTGACCGAAACCGATAAATACACCAGTTACCTGATTGACTATCCCAGCGACGGATTGAACATCACGGGCGTGATGCAGATTCCCAAAGGCGACGGTCCGTTCCCCGTCATCGTGATGAACCACGGCTTCTACGCGCGGAATGTTTACACCTCGGGCGATGGCACGGATCGCTCCTCCGCGTTTCTCGCCGAGCACGGATACATTACCCTCGCCTCCGATTATCGCAGTTGGGGCGGGTCGGATGTGGGCGAGAGTCTCTTCTATTCGGGCTTGGCGATTGACGTGATCAATTTGCTCAACGCGATTCCCTCCATCCCACAGGCAGATGCGACTCGCGCCGGCATGTGGGGTCACAGCATGGGCGGGGGCGTGACGATAAAAGTGTTGACGATCCTCGGTGGTTTCAATACGCCCTCGGCAACGAACGCCTCGGGCTACTCAACCACCGGAATCAAAGTTGCCGTCCTCTATTCCACCGTCAGCGCGGATCATGCGGACATCATCGCGCGCTGGGGCAACGGCTGTCTCGGCGACATCGCCGCGGGCGAACAAATCCTCGGATGCAACTCGTCCGATATCGTCCCTCTCGAATTGCCGAATGAATTGCTCAATGCGTTTCACTTCGCGCCAAGTGACTCTGCGCTCATGATGCAAGTCTCGCCCATTTATCATCTCGATTCGGTCAACGCACCGATTCAGATTCACTACGGCACGAACGACGGTCTCGTCTACAGCGGCACGCCGCCCGATTGGTCGCTCAAATTGAATCAGGCATTGCTCGAGGCGGGCAAGGGCGTTGAACTCTTTCGCTACGAGGGCGAAGGTCATTCATTCATCGGTCAACCGTGGTTCGACTTCATGATTCGCGTGCTCAATTTTTTCGATGAACACCTCAAATAGAATCATATAACCTTTGCGACGGATTACACAGATTTTCACGAATTGATAAAATCAGTACGAAGCTGCGAGAATCCGTGGCTGAGATATTGATCCTTATTCCTACAAAAGGAATTTTGAATGAACAACGTCCTCCCCAAACTAAAAATGCTTACCGACGAGCAAATTCATGACATTCACGAGTACACTATAAAATTACTCGAGACCACCGGCGTGCGCGTGGACTCGCCGTCCGCGGTGGAGATGTTGACGAAAAAGGTAGGCAGGTCAAACGTCGAGGGACGAACCGTGCGGATACCGCGTGAACTCGTCGAATGGGCGATTCAAGTCGCGCCGAGGCGAATCCAAATCTATGACCGCCGCGGGAATCCGCAATTCCAAATCGGTGGGGCGGAGGATCGCACGCGATTCGGCATCGGCGTCACCGCGTTGTTTTATCAAGAGCCAGAGACCGATACGCCAGTGGAATTTCAACGCAAACACATGCAAGACATGGTGCGCGTGGGCAATAAACTGCCGCATTACGATATGGTTTCGACGATCGGCATTTGCCGCGAAGTGCCCGATTACCTGACCGACCTGCTCGGTTCGCTCGAACATTTCGCGAACGGAATCAAACCGATGGTGTTGTTGTGTTCCGACGAACATAAATTTGACGATGTGTTGAACATGATTCAACATTTGCACGCGCGCGATCTTGGCGACAAACCGTTCATCATACCGTATTTCAATCCCGTGTCGCCGCTGGTGATGAACGAAGGCACGGTGGACAAAATGAAGATCGCCATCGAGCGCGGACTGCCGGTAATCGTATCGAATTACAGTTTGTCCGGCGCGACCACGCCGATTACGCCCGCGGGGACGATTGCCGTGTTGCTCGCCGAATTGCTCGCGGGTTTGGTGATCGGGCAGTTGTATAAAGAAGGCGCGCCGATGCTGCTCGGTATGTTGCCTGTCTACCTCGACATGAAAACGCTGTTGAATTTTTACGACCCGCAAAGTATTTTGGTCAGCCTCGCCTGCGCCGAGATGATGGCGCATTACGGCATCCCGCATTGCGGCACATCGGGGAGCGGCACGGGCTGGGGCATGGATTTGCTCGCCGCCGAAACGTATTGGATGAACACGCTGATGATGACGCTCACGAAAGGCGGTATCGCGCCGTTCGTCGGCGACACGCTGGGATCGAAAGCCGTTTCGCCGTTGACGTTCATCTACTGTCACGAGATCATTGATCAGGCTCTGCGCTTCTCGTCTGGATTTCAGCTTGATTCGCCCAGCGTCGGCTTGGACGAAATCTACGCGGTGGGACCGGGCAAGGGCTTCGTCTCCGCCCCGACGACGCTCAAACGATACAAAAACGGATACTACGTCAGTCGCATCTTCCCGCGCTGGAGCATGGAGAAGTGGTTAGAAGCCGGCCAACCCCACGCGCAGAAGCGATTGAAAGAATATTCGATTGAGTTTTTGAAAGACCTGCCCGCACCCGAAGATCACGAGGAGTTGATGAGGAAAGGGGAGGAGTTTATCGAGGAGTGGATGGAGAGTAGATAGCAGTGAACAGTGTGAGGTGAGCAACGGTATAATCTCAGTATGAACCCAAGTAAAGAAAAACTCCGCAACACGAGCGCCCAATTACCTGGAGGCGTCAGAACGAAATTGCTTTGTGACGGCTATCTCGATGACTTCAAGGGCAACATCGAAGACAGTAACGAATGACCGCGCTCTATTCCGACACCCATCCCAAAATGGAAGCCCTGCAAATCCAATTGTGGCGGCAGGCAAGTCCCACGCGCAAAATGCACATGCTGGCGCAACTCAACGCCTCGGCGCGCACTCTGGCGCTTATGGGGCTGCGCGCGCAATATCCGCACGCCAGCGAAGCCGAACTGCGCCGCAGGCTGGCGGGTCTGTTATTGGGCGAGGAACTGGCAAGCAAAGTATATGGAGAACTTCCCCATGCAAAATGAACCCATCGAAGTCACGCTCAAAGTGACGAATGTTTTCGAGCAACTTGGCGTCTCTTATGTCATTGGCGGCTCGCTTGCCAGTACCCTGTACGGCATGGTGCGCACCACACAGGATTCAGATGTCATTGCTGAAATGCGCTCCGAGCACATTCCGACCTTTGTCGCCGCCCTGCAGGATGAATTCTTTATTGACGATCAAATGATCGCCGACGCCGTTCAACGC
>CAYPCK010000196.1:0-5279 GCA_964409185.1 uncultured Anaerolinea sp.
AACCTCCGCAAGGATTGGCCCTACCTGCCCGTCTACCTTGAGAAGATGAAACTGGCGCGCGAGTTGCTGGATGCGACAGAACCGCGCCAGGTTGTCTTCGATATGGGCTGCGGCGAAGGTATTCTGGTGGACGAATACCGCCGGGCGGGCTACAACATCACCGGTATCGATTTGAACTACGCCTCGGAACACATTCTCCAGAAGAATTTCCTTGAGTCGGGGATCGAGCAATCCTCGGTGGACCTGATTCTTTGCCTGGATGTTTTGGAACACATGCCCTTCCCTGAACAGGAACTCGCCGTCGCCGAATTTGCGCGCGTTCTCTCGCCGCGGGGCAGAGCCTTCATCAGCGTTCCGAATCTCGCGCATTTTGCTTCGCGCCTGTCGTTCTTCTTCCGGGGCGAATTGATTCGAACCTCCTCCATCGAACGCCATCCCGGCGACAGACCGATTGGAGAATATATCCGGCTTTTCAACAAACACTTCATTATTCGATCAAGAAAGGGATTGTTTCCTACATTCTTGATGCTTTCGCTTCTCACGGTACTTGCACCTTCCAGCGTGATCGGCTTGCACCGGTTCTACAACCGCTTCTTTGCCCCTCCGAACTTGTGTTTCCTCAACGTCTTCATGCTGGAAAAGCGGCCGGCATGAAGCCTAGGGATACCCGTAGCGGATGGTATGCACAATGCGCATCCTCGTTTTGAATCATGAATTTCCCCCGATCGGGGGCGGGGGAGGGCGCGCGGCACAAAGCATTTGTCAACACCTCGCGAAACGCGGCCAGACCATCCAAGTCTTAACCTCCCATCTCGCTGATCTGCCGCGCGAAGAGCAACGCGACGGTTACCACATCATTCGGATTCCCGCCCTGCGCACCCAGCCGTTTCGCGCGAGTCTGCTCTCGATGACCGCTTACGTTCTCACCGGACTTTGGGCTGGGCTTCGCCTCGTCCGCGCTTTCCAACCGGATGTGATCCATGTACACTTTGCCGTGCCCGCCGGCGCGCTGGCGTGGATGCTTTCCAGATTGACGCGCGTTCCCTACGTGTTGACCGCCCATCTTGGCGATGTGCCCGGCGGCGTCCCGGAAAAAACGAACGACTGGTTCCGCTGGGTCTTCCCGATCACGCGTTGGATCTGGCGCGACGCGCGGGCGCGGGTTGCTGTCAGCGAATATACGCGCGCGCTGGCGCTCAAACACTACGCCGAGGAGATTCTTGTCATTCCTAACGGCATTGAAGTAAATGCAGAAAAGCCCAGTTCGATCCGGGTCAACGACCCTCCGGTCATCGTGTTTGCCGGGCGCTTCATGGAACAAAAATCTCCATTGATGGTCGTGCAAACCTTGCATGAGATCAAAGACCTTCCATGGAAGTGTGTTATGATCGGCGACGGCCCGTTGATGCCCGACGTCAAAAAATTAATTGTAGAATTTGGATTGGATGACCGGTTCGTATTGACGGGTTGGATCGCGCCCGATGATGTGATGCGCTGGTTCGATCGCGGCGATATTCTCTTTATGCCCTCGCTTTCTGAGGGATTGCCGGTCGTCGGCGTCCAGGCGCTGGCAAAGGGCCTCGCCGTCGTTGCCAGTCGCGTCGGCGGTTTTGTGGATCTTGTGGACGAAGATCAAAATGGACATCTCGTGGAAAGCGGGAACAAAGAGGGATTCAAAGAGGAATTGCGGGAATTGATCACCAATCCCAGCCGCCTGTTATCATTGCGCCAATCCAGTCTGGAAAAGGCAAAATCATTTGAGATCGCTCACATTGCCGAACAGTACGAAAAGATATTTGCCGAAATCCTGTTGAGAGGTTGAAGATGAGCCGGAAGCCAACAATTCTACTCACCGGCGGGAACGGATTCATCGGCACGAACCTTGTCCGCCTGCTCGTAAAAAGCGGGGACTACCGCGTCGTCAACCTCGACGCGTTGACCTATGCCGCCAACCCGCTCTCGCACGCGGAATTGGAAGGCAATTCCGATTATGTGTTCGTGAAGGGGAGCATCACCGATCGCGGACTGGTTTCGTCTTTATTCGAGACATACCAGCCGCAGGGAATTCTCCACCTTGCGGCAGAGTCGCACGTGGACCGTTCGATCGTCAACGCGGAGGATTTCCTGCAAACGAATGTCATCGGGACCTTCACCCTGCTCGAAGCCGCCCGCGCCTACTGGAGTTCCCTGCCTCACGACCAGAAAGAATCCTTCCGCTTCCTGCACGTTTCGACCGATGAAGTTTTCGGCTCTCTGGGCGCGGATGGCTATTTCACCGAAGAGACTCCCTACGCGCCGAACTCGCCGTATTCTGCCTCGAAGGCGTCGAGCGATCATTTCGTCCGCGCCTTTCACCACACCTACGGGTTGCCGACGGTCATCACCAATTGCTCGAACAATTATGGACCGTATCAATTCCCCGAGAAGATGATTCCCCTGATGATCCTCAATGCGCTCTCGGGCAAACCGCTCCCGGTCTACGGCGACGGCTCGAACGTGCGGGACTGGCTGTACGTGGAGGATCACTGCCGGGCGATTCAACTTGCGTTTGAAAAAGGCGTGCCGGGCGAAGTGTATGTGGTCGGCGGGTGCAACGAACAGAAGAACATCAATGTTGTGAACACGATTTGCCGTATTTTGGACGAGGTCGCGCCACCGGAGGAAGTGCGCCAACTTCGCGCGCAGGGATTGAAAAGTTACAAGGAGTTGATCCGTTTCGTGACCGACCGCCCGGGACACGACCGTCGCTATGCGATCGATTCGGGAAAGATTCAGCGCGAGTTGGGCTGGCAAGCAAAAGTTGGGTTCGAAGCGGGTCTTCGTCAGACCATCGAATGGTATCTGTCGAATCCTGCCTGGGTCGATCAGGTCAGCAAAGGCGCGTACGGCGAGTGGATTCAGAAGAATTACGCATGGCGCGCGGAAAAGGAATCAAAATGAAGGGAATTATCCTGGCGGGCGGCAGGGGCACGCGCCTGTACCCGTTGACGATCGCCACGAGCAAACAGTTATTGCCGGTCTACGACAAGCCGATGGTGTACTACCCGCTTTCGATGTTGATGCTGGCGGGCATCCGCGAGATCCTTGTCATCAGCACGCCGGAGGCGTTGCCTGCCTTTCGCGAATTGTTGAAGGACGGGTCGCAGTGGGGGATGAAGTTCGAGTACGCCGAACAAGCCGAGCCGCGCGGGTTGGCTGACGCGTTCCTGGTCGGGCGCGAGTTCATCGGCGGCAACCCGGTATGTTTAATTCTGGGCGATAATATTTTTTACGGCGAAGGCATGATCTCGCTGTTGCAGAAGTGCGCCTCGTTGAACGAGGGCGCGTTCATCTTCGGGTATCGGGTGACCGACCCGGAGCGCTACGGCATTGTGGAGTTCGATGAACAGGAAAACGTTTTGAGTTTGGAGGAGAAACCCGCCCAACCGAAATCGAATTTTGCCGTGCCCGGTATTTATTTCTACGATCACCGCGTGGTGAGCATGGCGGAGAAGGTGACACCTTCGGCGCGCGGCGAGCTCGAGATCACCGACCTGAACAAGTTATACCTTGCGCAGGGGCAGTTGAAAGTGAAGGTGTTCGGGCGCGGCGTGGCGTGGCTGGACGCAGGCACGCACGAGTCTCTTCTTCAAGCCGCGACGTTCATCGAGGCGATCCAAAACCGGCAGGGGTTGATGATTTCCTGCCCAGAGGAGATCGCATTCCGCATGGGGTTCATCACCCGCGACCAGTTGAAAAAACTGGGGGAGGCATTGCGCGGCAATAATTACGGGGAATACATTCTCGAGATCGCCCGCAAGGGATAAGACCGGAGGCGGGGATGGCGAGGGAATTTTCTTTCAACACCGGCGACTCGTTTTCGTTCGAACGCTTCATCTCCGCGGACGATGTGAAGCGCTTTGCCGACGTGGTCGGCGATTCGAACCCGGTTCACCTCGACGAGACATTTGCTTCCGCCACCTCGTTCAAAAAGCGCATCGTCCACGGCGCGTTCCTGGCGGGGTTGATCTCGAAAGTGCTGGGCATGGATTTTCCCGGCGAAGGCACGATCTACATCTCGCAAACCTCCGCGTTCAAACGCCCGGTGTTCGTTGATTCGACGGTAAAGGTGGAAGTGAAAGTGACACAGGTGAACGCGGACAAGCGGCGCCTCGTGCTGGATACGACGGTTCTCAACTCGGATGGGAAAGCCTGCCTCGCCGGATCTGCCGAGGTGTGGATTCCCGAATAGAAACTGCATCCACTGTGAAAACCATCGCATCCATCGTGGGGGCGAGACCCCAGTTCATCAAAGCCTCGGCAGTTTCGCGCGCGCTCGCTGGTAAGTTCCACGAAGTGGTGATTCATACCGGTCAGCATTACGATGCCGAAATGTCCGGGCAGGTTTTCGCGGAATTGGAAATGCGCGAACCGGACTTCAACCTCGAGGTCGGCAGCGGGACGCACGGAAAACAGACCGGTTTGATGTTGATCGAACTCGAAAAGGTGATTGCCGAAATCAAACCCGATTGCATCCTCGTGTATGGCGATACCAATTCCACGCTGGCGGGCGCGTTGGTGGCGGCGAAGGCGGGAGTTAAACTCGCCCATGTGGAGGCGGGCTTGCGCTCGTTCCACCGGGCGATGCCGGAGGAGGTCAACCGCGTGTTGACGGATCACGTCTCGGATGTTTTGTTTTGCCCGACCGATGCGGCGATCCAAAATTTGAAGAACGAGGGCATCACGAACGGTGTGCATCGCGTGGGCGATGTGATGTACGACACGTTGTTGCACAACCGCGCGCTTGCCCGAAACCGAATGTCGGTGTTGCCGCAGTTGAACATCAAAAAAGGGAAATACGCGCTGGCAACCGTCCACCGCGCGGGAAATACGGATGATCGCGCCCGCTTGAAATCCATTTTGGATGCGCTGGGTTCCCTGCCTTTACCGGTGATCTTCCCGGTTCACCCGCGGACGCGCAACCTGATCGCCGAGTGGAAATTATCCGCAGGTTCGAATGTGACTCTCACCGCGCCTCTCGGTCCCTTGGAGATCGTGGAATTGCTCGAATTTGCCGACTGCCTGTTGACCGATTCGGGCGGCATGCAAAAGGAGGCGTATCTCCTTGGCGTGCGGTGCATCACCTTGCGCGAGGAAACCGAATGGGTGGAAACAGTCGAGGCGGGGTGGAACAGGCTGACGGGGGTTGATGCGAGGCTCATCCTTGAAGCGTTTGAAGAGTGGCATCCGGCGGGGGAGCGGATCCCGTTGTACGGCGACGGTCATGCCGCGGAACAGCG
>CAYPCK010000197.1:0-5259 GCA_964409185.1 uncultured Anaerolinea sp.
TATACCGGGCAAAAATTTGGAAGAAGGCACAGGCGTGGTTGTGGAAGCCGCCGGCGGAAAGATCCATTACGACAACACGCTGGAAACCCGCCTCAACCGCTTGCAGGGCGCGCTTCGTTCAGCCGTCTATAAAGTGTTGATGGGAGAATAGCATGGCTAATGAAGTAGGAACAATTACCTGGATCAGCGGACCCGTTGTCCGCGCCCGCGGTTCGCGCCATGTCGGCATGTTGGAACTCGTCGAAGTGGGCGAAGATCGTCTCGTGGGCGAGGTTATCGGTCTCAAGGGAGACCAAATAACCGTGCAGGTGTACGAAGAGACCGCCGGCATGCAAACCGGCGCGCCAATCTACGGCACCGGCTTGCCGCTCTCGGTCGAACTGGGACCCGGCTTGCTCCAATCCATTTATGACGGCGTGCAACGGCCATTACCATTAATTGAACAGGCAATGGGCTCGTTCATTAATCGCGGCGCACGGTTCGATTCGATCAGTCGCGAGAAAAAGTGGAGGTTCACCCCGAAAGTCAACGTCGGCGATGAAGTTACAGGCGGTTCGGTGCTCGGCACGGTCAACGAAACGGACACATTCGAACACCGTGTCATGCTTCACCCCGACGACAAAGGCGCGATCACGTGGGTTGCCTCGGCGGGCGAGTACACGGTCAATGATCCGATTGCCAAGATCAAGATCGGCAAAGAAGAAAAACCAGTCACGATGATGCAGCGTTGGCCCGTTCGTCGGGCGCGTCCATTTGGGAACCGGCGTGGCGCGAACGTTCCGCTCATTACCGGTCAGCGCATCCTCGACACATTCTTCCCGGTAGCGAAGGGCGGCGCGGCAGGCATTCCCGGTCCGTTTGGCTCGGGTAAAACCGTTACGCAACATAGCATCGCCAAGTGGGCGGATGCGGACATCATCGTGTACATCGGATGCGGCGAACGCGGCAACGAAATGACCGAAGTGTTGCAGGAGTTCCCGCATCTTGTGGACCCCCGGTCTGGTCGCCCATTGATGGAACGCACCGTCCTCATCGCCAACACCTCGAACATGCCGGTGGCCGCTCGTGAAGCGAGCATTTACACGGGCATCACCATCGCGGAGTATTACCGCGACATGGGCTATCACGTCGCGCTCATGGCAGATTCAACCTCCCGCTGGGCAGAAGCGTTGCGTGAAGTTTCCGGGCGTCTCGAAGAAATGCCCGCCGAAGAAGGGTATCCCGCCTACCTTGCTGGTCGCCTCGCGGAGTTTTACGAGCGCGCCGGGTACGTGGACAATTTGAACGGCACACCGGGATCCGTTTCCATCGTCGGCGCAGTGTCGCCTCCGGGTGGTGATTTTTCCGAGCCGGTCACCCAGCACACCAAGCGCTTCATCCGCTGTTTCTGGGCGCTCGATAAATCGCTGGCGTCGGCTCGTCACTTCCCCGCCATCAACTGGCTGGATTCCTACAGCGAATACATCGAAGATGTGGCGAATTGGTGGCGCGAAAAGGTCGGCAAGGATTGGCTGGCGATGCGCAACAAAGCCATGGAGTTGTTGAGCGAAGAAGCGCGCCTCTCGCAGATCGTCAAACTCGTCGGTCCCGATGCGTTGCCGTACGCCGAACGCATGGTGTTGGAAACGACACGACTCATCCGCGAAGGCATCCTACAACAGAACGCCACCGATACCGTGGACGCCTACTCCTCCGTGGAAAAACAGATCCGCCTGCTTGAGCTGGTGCTCTACTTCCACGAGCGCGGCATGGCGATCGTTAAACGCGGCGCGCCGATCAACCTCATCCACGACCTTCCCGTGGTGGACACGATCATCCGCGCGAAATCCTCGGTCACCAACGAAGAGATCCACAAGCTGGACGATATCCAAAAGATGATTGACGAGCAGATGAGTCAATTAGATGCGGAGTATAGATAATGAGCGAAGTAACAGTTTTAGGCGGTCAGGAAGTCGTCGGCGTTGGTCGCATCGAAGGCCCGATCATGGTCGTCGAAGGCGCGGCGAACGTCAGTTACGACGAAGTCGTTGAAATCCAGGACTCGCGCGGACAACACCGCCGCGGACGCGTGCTCGAAGTGGGCGAAGGCTTTGCCGTAGTACAGGTGTTCGCCGGTTCGACCGGTCTTTCGATTGACGGGACGCGCGTGCGCTTTTTGGGCAACACTCTCCACATGCCTGTGGCAGAGGAAATGCTCGGGCGCATCTTCGATGGTTTGGGTGCGCCGATCGACGGCGGTCCCGAACCGCTCACCGATGTGTATCGCGACGTGAACGGTCAACCGATCAACCCCACCGCGCGCATTTATCCGCGCGATTACATTCAGACCGGTATTTCGACCATTGACGGCGTGAACACGCTCTTGCGCGGACAGAAACTCCCATTGTTCTCCGGCGCGGGCATGCCGCACGACCAACTCGCGGCGCAGATCGTGCGCCAAGCGACGCTGGGTCGAGTAGCGGGCGCGCCGCAGAGCGAACAGGAAGAGTTTGCCATTGTGTTCGCGGCGATGGGCGTCAAGAACGATGTGGCGGATTATTTCCGTAAATCGTTCACCGAGAGCGGAGCGCTCACCCGCGTGGCGATGTTCCTCAACCTCGCGGACGATCCCCCGGTCGAGCGTATCGTCACTCCGCGGGCGGCGCTGACGCTGGCGGAATATCTCGCTTACGACCTCGGCAAGCACGTGCTCGTGGTGCTCACCGACATGACCAACTACGGCGAAGCCCTGCGCCAGATCTCGAACGTGCGCGGCGAAGTGCCGAGCCGCAAAGGCTACCCCGGATATTTATATTCCGACCTCGCCTCGTTGTACGAACGCACTGGACGCATCCGCACCAGTCAGGGTTCGATCACGCAGATTCCCATCCTGACCATGCCGAACGACGACATGACCCACCCGATGCCGGACCTGACCGGATACATCACCGAAGGTCAGATCGTGTTGGGGCGCGATTTGTACTACGCCGGTGTGTATCCCCCGGTCACCGTTCTGCCGAGCCTCTCTCGTTTGATGAAGGACGGCATCGGCAAGGGACGCACCCGCGACGACCACCCCCGCTGGGGCGCGCAACTGTACGCGGGCTATGCCAAGACGCAGGACATCCGCGCGCTGGCATCCGTCATTGGCGAGGAAGAACTCTCCGAGGTGGACCAGAAGTACTTGAAGTTCGGACGCGCCTTCGAGCGCGAGTTCGTCAATCAGGCGTTCACCGAAAACCGTACCATCGAGCGCACCCTGGAGATCGGCTGGAAGTTGCTGTCCATGCTTCCGAAGGGCGAACTCACCCGCGTCACGCTCGACGAGATCAAACAATATTACAAAGGCGACGATGCCACAAGTTAGCATAGCGCCAACCCGCACGAACCTCATCCGCCTCAAGAAGGAATTGCGTTTTGCGAAAGAGGGATATGAGATCCTCGACCGCAAACGCGAAGCCCTGACCGGCGAACTCGTCCGCGTGGCGAAAGAAGCGGACACGCTTCAAAAGGAAGTGTGGGCGATGCTCGTCACCGCCTACGACGCGATGGAAAAAGCGCGCCTCGTGATGGGTTCCGACCACGTGGAATGGGCGGCGCTCGCCGTCAACAAAACCGTGGACGTGCACCTGCGCTTGCGAGGCATCATGGGTGTGGCGATTCCCCAGATCGAAGCGCGAGGCGAACCGCCCAAACTGCTGTACAGCCCCGGCGATACCGCCGCTGTCCTCGATGAAGCGAGCAACGCCTTCCGCGAGGTGCTGGTGCGCATTCCCCAACTTTCGATGCTCACCGCCGCGGTATGGCGCCTTGCCAACGAGTTGAAGAAAACGCAGCGCCGCGTGAACGCGCTCCAGCACATCTTCATTCCGAACTACCAGCACCAGATCGAATTCATCGTCAGTTCCCTCGAGGAGCGCGAGCGCGAGGAAACCTTCCGCCTCAAGTGGTTGAAGACCAAGATGACCAAGCAGGCACAGGCAACAAGCTAATCGTCATTGCGAGCCACGAAGCGGCAAACGCGCATCGTTCTGTAAAAAAATGGGTTTTGACGTTATACTCGTCGGAACCCATTTTGTTTTTATGAACACGAATCCATCTCTCCGAAAAATTTTCGCCGAACTCCCGCTTCCGTTTTGCATGTTGGACGTTCCCGAGGTGCAAATTCGCGGCATCTCGATTGACAACCGCGCAGTCAAGCCCGGTCATCTATTCGTTGCAATGCAGGGCGGCTCACTGGATGGACACGACTACATCCAAAGCGCAATCGCCAACGGCGCGGTCGCCGTGGTGGGGGAAAAGGAAGTCGCGCGACTCTCTGTCCCTTACATTCGACTTTCGAGCGCGCGTCAAGCACTGACGTGGATGGCTGGTTCATTTTACCTGTGGCCCTCCCGCCTCCTGACGATGATCGGCGTAACCGGCACCGACGGCAAGACGACAACTGCAAACCTGATTTTTCAAATCCTCAAAGCGGCGGGACTGAAAGCCGGCATGATTTCCACGGTCAACGCGGTGATCGGCGACGAACTGCTGGATACCGGCTTCCACGTCACCACACCGGATGCGCACGATGTGCAATTCTATCTGGCGAAAATGGTCGAGGCGGGGCTGACCCATGTCGTGCTCGAAACGACCTCCCATGCCTGGGAACAGCATCGCGTGGACGCGTGCGAGTTCGACATCGGCGTGGTCACCAACATCACGCACGAGCATTTGGATCAGCACGGATCGTACGAAAATTACCGCGCCGCGAAAGCAAGATTATTCGCCTCGCTCGATGTCACACGCGAAAAACCGCAGGGTAATCCGCGACTTGGCGTGCTCAACCGCGATGATTCGTCGTTTGATTTTTTGAATTGGTCGTTCACTGGAAACAAGAAATCCTACGGGCAACACAACGATGCGGATGTCCGCGCGGCGGATGTGCGGAATACGCCCTCGGGAATTGAATGTACCGTTCACGGCAACAATTTCAAACTTCCGGTCACATGTAAACTTATCGGCGGGTACAACGTCTCGAACTGCCTCGCCGCGTTGACAGCGACGGTTTACGGCTTGGGTATCAAGCCCGAGATCGCCGCGCAAGGCATCGCCGCGCTGGAGGGAATCCCCGGGCGCATGGAGCGGATCGATATGGGGCAGAACTTCACCGCCATCGTGGACTTTGCCCATACGCCGAACGCCTTGAAGTCCGCGTTGGAAGCGGCGCGCGCGATTTCCCCTCTCCCAGCGGGAGAGGGGGTAGGGGTGAGGGAGAAATCTCGCGTCATCGCCGTC
>CAYPCK010000198.1:0-5250 GCA_964409185.1 uncultured Anaerolinea sp.
GGCGCTGCAGGCTGTCCACGGCGATCAGCAGTTCGGGGTAGATCATCGGCGTGACGAGGATCGCGCTCGAACCCTGCGGCAATTGTCCCATCTGCGCGGCGACGAGCGCCGGCAAGGTGAAAAAACTTTCGGCATGGATGAACGCTAACGCCTCGAGGATCTTCGCCTCCTGGCGCTCGCTTCGTTCCGCAGGGATGACTTTGTACGCCCGCCCCGACGCGCTCACCAAGCCGACAGATCTCCGCCCGGCAATGAAATAATGCGCCAGCGACGCGGCGGCGCTGATCGAATATTCGAGCGTGGAGGGCGGCAGTTTTGCCTTGCGGCGGCGCAGCAGGAACAGGTCGTCGGTGGGCGGCGCTTCGAGCGTTTCGCCCGGTTTCGAAATGTGCGCGCTGCGATGCGTATCGAGGAACAGCCAGACCTCGGATTGCGGGTCCTGTTCGAATTCCTTCACCATCAACTTATCGCGGCGGATGCTGGTGAGCCAGTGGATGCGTTTGAGCGGGTCGCCGGGCACATACTCGCGGATGCCCGCCGCATGCGGGGTGACGTCCTGCGATTTGCGGCGAATCACCTGTCCGCCCGGGAGCATGCCCGGCGGCGAATAGAACTCGGAGACCTGCGCCAGCATCGGAAGAACCACCAGCGATTCGCGACCGGGAAAAGTTTTTGAAGCGCGGAAGATTCCGAACGGGTCGCCGGAACTGACGCGCGTGGGTCCGAGCAGGAATCCGCCGCGGGCGGTGAGCCAGGTGCGGGCGGTGTACGAACGTTTTTGTTTCGCGTTGATGAACGTCAACACGCGCGAGCCGGTCGCCAGCGGAATCTCCGTCTCATTGGCGATCTCCAGCCAGAGTTTGGGGATGCGGCTCGAATTGACCACCTCGAAATGTTCCTCGAAGATATCCCCCACTGCCGCGCGCAACGAGCGGGCGCGCCGCTCCACGGTGACGCCGCGCAGGGCGAAGCGCGTGAGCGCCCATGCCAGCGCGATCAACAACAAACCGAAGTAAAACAAGCGGACGTAGAACGCCGATCCGTTCACCACGGAACCGATGCCGCCCACGCCAAAGATCAGGAAAACGAAGACTCGCCCGGGCGTCACGCCGATTTGCCCTTCGCTTTATCCGCCGCCCGGTAATCTCCGCCGGGTACCGGCGTGTTGGCGAGTATTTCCTGCACGATGCGATCGGAACTCAACTCGCGCAGGCGCGCCGCCGGCGAAACGATGATGCGGTGGCCAAGCACAGGGATGGCTAACGCTTTGATGTCGTCGGGCAACACGTGATCGCGCCCATGCATGGCGGCGCGCGCCTGCCCGGCGCGGAACAACGCCAAACTCCCGCGCGGGCTGGCGCCGAGGTACACATCGTTGTTCTGGCGGGTCCTGCCGACGAGGTCCACGATGTATTTTTGGACCGCCGCTGAAACGTGAATCTTGCGGACTCCTTCGACAGCGCCCAACAACTCCTTGACCTTCACCACCGCTTTCAACACTTCGATCGGATGTTTGAGTTGCTGACCGCCCAGCACCCGCATCTCCTCCGACGCGCTCGGGTAACCCATGCGGATGCGCAGGAGGAACCGGTCGAGTTGGGCTTCGGGCAGGGGGAACGTCCCCTCGTATTCGATGGGGTTTTGCGTGGCGAGCACCAGGAACGGCTCCGGCAACGGATGGGTGACGCCGTCCACAGTCACCTGTTTTTCTTCCATCGCTTCGAGCAGGGCGGCTTGTGTTTTCGGCGTGGCGCGGTTGACCTCGTCGGCAAGAATGATCTGCCCGATGATCGGACCCGCGCGAAACTCGAATTTCTTTTTCTGCTGGTTATAAATGGAAACGCCTGTCACATCGCTGGGGAGCATGTCGGGCGTAAACTGGATGCGGTGAAACGTGCAAGCGAGCGATTTGGCGAGGCTCCTTGCCAGCATGGTCTTGCCCACCCCCGGCACATCTTCGATGAGCAAATGTCCCTGGCAAAGCAAGCCGATCGTCACCAGTTCCAGTGCCTGCGTCTTGCCGACGATCACCCGCTCGAGGTTTTGGATCACGATCTCGCTGAATTTCTTGAGGTCTGCCATGAATAAAGGCGCCTTTCCCGATGAAATAATTGCTTTACCGCCCCGATTGTACGGGTAATCAATGGCGCGAGCAAGTGAATGACACCCCTCCCTGGAGGGGTTATCACGCATCGTTCAAGAGGAGGCTTGCGCGTTCAAGAGGCTCGGGGAATTCGTGTATAATCTGCGTCGCCCGTCCCCGTAGCTCAATGGACAGAGTAACAGACTTCGAATCTGGTGGTTGCGCGTTCGACCCGCGCCGGGGACGCCTCTTCTTCCCGCAGGGAAACTGCCTCTCACAACAAGCGGGAATCGCATCGTGAAGAAGGGTAAGATATTCAACCGCATTCCATCCCGTGCAATGGAAATAAAATTACAGACCGCACACTTCATCCATGTCCAATTTATACACCCTCACCCCCAGCCAGATCGTCATCTACACCACCGAATATTGCGCCGACTGCCTGCGCGCCAAGAAATTCTTTGAAGCCAACCAAATCCCGCACCTGCGGGTGAACCTCGAAGGGGATGCCGAAGCGACCGAGTTCGTGATGCAGGTCAACCGTGGGAATCGAACCGTGCCCACGATCGTCTTCCCCGATGGGTCGGTGCTCGTCGAACCGGGGTGGGATGAGTTAAGATCGAAATTTTTCGAACTTCGAACCGATCGTTGACGGATCGAAATCCGATGGGGGACTTTGCCTGAAGCGCCTTCGGCAGTACAATGCAAGGAGAGGAAAACACATGAAACGCGCGCTACCCTTTTTTCTTATCAGTGTCTTGCTCGCCTCGTGCAACGGTTGGATCATCCAGCCCCTGCCGGGCAACCCGCCCACGCCGTTCCTGCCATTCACCCAGACGCCTTCGGTCTTCAGCCCCACGCCGGTCATCATCGGCGTGACGAGCGCATCCTCCACACCCATCATCGCTACGCTGACAGCAAGCACCACGCCCTTCCCCAGCCAGACCAGCACTGCCGCTCCGATCACGCTGACGCTCGCGCCGACCAGCACCTTCACCCCGCCCCCGCCGGTGCTCGGGCTTTCGATCAAAGTGCTGGGGTGCGACACCAGCATTGACATCGTCCATGGTATGGGCGAGGTCACCAACGCCTACGTCACCTTGAAGAACACCGGCGGCATTCAACTCACCAATGTAAAAACCACGCTGAACGTGCTCGACCCTGGCCAGCAAACCCACCCCGACCAAACAATTACAACTACAACGCTTCCCATCGGATACCAGGTGACAATCAAACTCACCGCCGATTCTACCTACAAAGCCGAGACTCCCATCCAAGTGAAAGTGGTGAGCGACCAAGGCGAGTTCCCGTTGGAAGGCCTCGCATCCTGCACCGACATAGGTGTGGGCGCGCCCAAACCGGCGGGACTCAACACCCCGGTGCCCGCCGCGCCATAATTTCTGGCGCGTCGCGCCAACGACGCAAGCGCCCTCGTCTTTTGAGTGCGACGCGCTTCATCATGGGCTATAATCACTCCATGGCAAACGAAAACCTCAACACGCTCCGCAACAAGATCGCCATCCTCATCGACGGCGACAACGCGCAATCATCCCTGCTCCCGCAAATGCTCGTCGAAGCGGGCAGGCACGGACAAGTCACCGTCCGCCGCATCTACGGCGACTGGACGACAAACAGCATGAACTCGTGGAAAGACACGTTGAACTTCCACGCGTTTCAGCCCATCCAGCAATTCCGCTACACGGTGGGCAAAAACGCCACCGACAGCGCGATGATCATCGACGCCATGGACATCCTGCATTCCGGCGTGGTGGATGGATTTTGCCTTGTTTCCTCTGATAGTGACTACACGCGGCTGGCGACCCGAATCCGCGAACGAGGTACGTTCGTGATGGGCATCGGCGAGAAGAAAACCCCCAAGGCGTTCGTCAACGCTTGCGATGTGTTCGTCTACACCGAAAACCTCGCCGCCGAAAAGAAAGCCGCGCAACAGAAACAGGCGCACACGAAACGGACAACTAAGTCAAAGGACGGCAGGGAAGAGTCCGACCCGATGCCGATGCTGAGTCAAGCCTTTGAAATGGCGGTCGGGCAGGACGGTTGGGCTCCGCTCGCAGGGATGGGCAACGCGCTCTACCAACTCGATCCCGGCTTCGACCCGCGCACGTACGGTCATAAGCAACTCTCGAAGATGATCGCCAGCCTGAAAGACCGCTTCGAAATGAAGACAAAGGATATGGAGGGCCAACAGATTTTTTATGTGAGGGTGAAGGAGTAAGGCGGGCGTAAATCTTTAGTTGAACATCCCACCGCATCTTCTGCCTCAATTTACAACGAGTCGCTGACTGTTTCGAATTTCAAGGAGAATCTTATGCCTGCCCTACACATTGCATGGTTGCGTTTCCACGATGGAGTTAGCCCGGAGCGGATGGAGCAACACATGTCGGCATGCCGCGCATTGGTGGGCCGTGTCCCGGTGGTGCTCAATCTTCAATGTGGAGCCAGCTACACCAAACGAGCCGGGAACCTAACACATTGTATTGTTGTGACCTTACCCAATCGCGATGCGCTTTCAGCGTATCTTGAGCATCCTGAACATGCGCCGGTGGCGACTGCGCTCCGAGCCGACGTAGCAGAATTACAGGTTATGGACATCGAGGTCTGACGACTTTGCCACACCCGTCTATGTTGAGCGCCGCTCAACACCGGCGGCAGACGGAGGTAATTATGGCTCTTTTCATGGATCCCGCAGGGGCGGAGATACAAGCCCTCAAAAAGGTCGCAAATTGGCGCGGCAAACGCGTGCTCGAAGTCGGTTGCGGAGATGGGCGCCTCACCTTGCGCCTAGCAAAATTCAACCCTTCAAGAATTATCGCTTTTGATCCCGATCCAAAACTGATCCGCACGGCGCGGAGAAATCTCCCCGAAAAATACAGGAAACGAATCGAATATAGTGTTGGCAACGCCGAGCATATAAAGCAACTTCCAAACTTGTTCGATATTGTTGTTTTCTCATGGGTGCTCTGATGAGTGTCGCATGAGGGCATGGTTCATGCCCTTCGTGAGGCACATCGCGTCCTCAAGCCAAACGGACTCCTGCTCGACCTGCGCCCCGCCGCCAGTCACCGCCGCGCGGGGTTGGGCGAAGGCAGGCGCTGGAAACAAGTCGGCGTGATGCGTGAAAACTTCGTCGACGACCTCGCGTCAGA
>CAYPCK010000199.1:0-5249 GCA_964409185.1 uncultured Anaerolinea sp.
AGGGGTACTTCTTGATGTTGTCTCCCGCGTATCTCGAACAACGGGGCGCGTCGTCGCTGGCGGACGCGCAAACAGCGTTCGCCGACTTGCGGCTGGCCGCGATGGAAAATCCCCTGTTGCTCGATGAAAAACTTGAAGCCGTTGAAAGTGCGCTCGACAATTTCCGCGCCGCGCCGTTGAGCCCTGCCGAGCAGGCGCGCCGCGCGGGGCAGTTGCTGCGTTTTCTATCCCTTGTCCCTGTGGAGTATGATCGCGGCGTGGCAGAGGGGCGGGTGACGCTCGACCTCGAAATTCAGGAAGCCATCACCTTCCACGCGGGCGCGTACGCGGCGTTCGCCGATTTGCAGGACCTGCTCGATGCGATAGATCATGAAAAGACGGCGCAGGCGGAGGCGCTCTTCGATTCCCTTGGGCGGAAACTGTCCGAAGCGGGAACAGGCAAAACCGTCGCGCGACCCGAAGCGGTCAAGTCCGAAACCGACGAATTGAGGAGCGTGCTTGAGTCGCTCATCCCCGAAGAATGGTTGAAGAGCGGCGGGCAAAGCGATTTCGATATTGTTGCCACCATGCTCGATCAAATGCAAGTGGCGGTTCGCAACGGGGAGTACGATCTTGCCGAGTCGTCGCGGCTCGACGCGTACGCCATCATGGAAACCGGACCCGAAGCCAAGTTGATGGTGTTTGCGCCGCAATTGAAATTGCAATTGGAAGAATTGTTTTGGAACGGTCAGGGAGAAAATAAGGGACTGGCATATTTGATCAAAAACCGCGCGCCGTATTCGGAGATCAAAGCCACGCGCCTGCAGTTGGACGAACGTCTCGTGGAAGCGCAGACGGTCATCGGCAGGAATACCGCGCCCGCCGCAATTGCCATGAACGCGGGCATCATCGTTTTCCGTGAAGGGTTGGAGGCGGTGGTGATCCTCGCGTCGTTGATGAGCAGTTTGAAATCGGCGGAGGAACGAAAGTATCGCCGACCGATGTGGATGGGCGTGATCCTTGCATTGGTCGTCACCGCGCTGACGTGGATGCTGGCGCACGGAATCCTGCAATCGCTGGCGCGCTACGGCGAGAAACTCGAAGCGGTGGTTTCGGTAATTGCTATTGCCGTCCTGCTCCTGATCATGAACTGGTTTTTTCACAACACGTATTGGACGGGTTGGCTGGCGAACTTTCACGCGAAGAAAAAGCAATTGTTGACAGGCGAAGCGGGGTTATGGCTCGGGTTGGTTACGCTTGGATTTACCAGTGTGTACCGCGAAGGCTTCGAGATCGTGCTGTTCCTGCAAGCGTTGGTGTTGGAAGGCGGTATTCCCGTTGTGTTGATCGGCGTGGCGGTTTCGTTGCTTGCCGTATATCTCGTCGGTTTGGTGATCTTCCGTTTGCACAAAAGCCTGCCGTACATGAAGATTCTGATCGTCACAGGGATCATGATCGGCGCGGTGTTGTTGCAAATGGTCGGCAGTACCGCGCACATCATGCAAGTTGTTGGCTGGGTTCCCATTCACGTAATTCAGGGATTGAATATCCCGATCTGGCTCGGTACATGGTTTGGCGTATACCCGACGTGGGAGGGTGTCGTTCTGCAACTCGCCTCTGCGGTGTTTGTGGTCGGGAGCTATTACCTTGCCGAAGGGATGAGAAAACAACGGATTTCTTCCTTATTTACGCGAGCGTCGGCGCGTTCCACGGTTGAACATGCTTGAGAAACATCAATCAGATTGAAAATTGGTTTCATTCGGTTTGAATCCGAGGTTTTTATATGGAACTAGATTTAGGCGGGTTTGACCCTTATACTCCAGCAACTCAATTTTTGGAGAATGCGATACGATGTTTCAAACTCATGCAAACCTCAGCCCTGAGATGACTCGGGAGGAGCGCCTCGTCGTCATCCGCGCGGCATACAACGCGGACCGTTCCCAAATGACGATGATGCTGGCGCATCAACTGCGCGTACAAGAGGCGGACATCCTGCGCGCGCTCGAAGGCGACACCGTCCATGACTTGGATTTCTCGCGCTGGGAGGAGATCATCCGCGCCTTTGAGCCGCTCGGTGAGGTGACGGTCATCGTATCCAACGGCGCGGCAACCATCGAAGTGTTCGGTCAATTCGGCAAATTCAACAACGCGCAAGGCTTTCTGAACGTCCGCACCGACTCGCTCGACATGCACATCCGCGGCTGGGAGTTGGCTTCGGTCTTTGCCTTCCGCAAGCCGAGCCACCTCGACAAGCATGAGTCGCTGTCGTTTCAATTCTTCGACAAGCGCGGAAACGCCGCCTTCAAAGTTTTTCTCAACTTTGGCGGGAGCGAACCCTCGCCCGAATTGAAACAGACCTACAGCGACTTCATCCAGAAATTCAAAAAGCCCGATTAGTCGTTTCAGATTCTGCTCACACATCTCTAGTAAAAATCTATATAATCCTACATTGACCCGCTCGTTCTTGAAAGTACAATCTCAAGCGGACTTTATTTCACGCCGCAGTTACCACCGATCACTGATCGCTGTTCACTGATAACTATGTTCCTCAAACGCCTTCAACTCGCCCTCATCCATACTGCGGTCGCCATCACACTTGTTCCCATCAACAGCACGCTCAACCGCGTGATGATCTTCGACCTCGGGTTCTCGAAAACCCTCTTTACATTGCTTGCCATCCTCCCGTATTTGCTTGCGCCGATTCAAGTTGCCATCGGTTCGTTCTCAGACCGCAATCCCATTTTTGGGTATCGCCGCACACCGTATATTTTTGCGGGCTTGCTCCTCTGCGTGATCGGCGTAGCGGTGGCTCCGCAGGTGGCTGTGCTCCTCACTGAAAATTTCAACCTCGGCATCGTCGTCGGTCTGCTCGCGTTCGGCGCGTGGGGCATGGGCTACAACCTCTCCGCCGTTTCCTATTTCTCGCTTGCAACCGAACTCTCAGGCAAAAAAGGACGCGGCGCGACCATCGCCACCATGTTCTTCCTGATGGTCTTCGGTTTGATCGCGACGGGGATCACGCTGAGCCGACTCGTGCCGACGTACACGCCCGCGGCATTGACGCGCGCCTTCGTCATCGTCGCCGCCTCAGCCTTGACGTTGGGTCTGCTCGGGCTAATTAGGCTTGAACCCAAATCCTCAGCGGACTTAAGTCCGCGCTCCGAGAATTACACGATCAAAGAAATCACAGCCGCCATCACGTCGAACCCCACAGCAAAGATATTCTTCGTTTATTTGCTGCTGCTTCTCGCCGCCATTCTAGGACAGGACGTTTTGCTCGAACCGTTCGGCGCGCAAGCCTTCGGCATGAGCATCGAAGCGACCTCGCGCATCGTTTCCATCAGCAGTACCTTTACGCTGATCGCTTTCATTGTCGCGGGCTTCATGGAAGGGCGGGTGAACAAAAAGATCATCGCCCAGATCGGCAACCTCGGCGCGCTGGCGGGATTCGTCGTCATCATCGCGAGCGGCGTCACCCGCAGTTTGTCGCTGTTTTATGTCGGCATCACCTTGCTCGGTTTTGGCACGGGCATTTCCACCGTTGCGAATCTCTCGTTGATGTTCGAGTTGACCGTTCCTGAGAAAGTCGGGCTGTACATCGGCGCGTGGGGCTTCTCGAACGGACTCTCGCGTCTGACGGGTCTGCTCATGGCGGGAGTCGTTGCAGATGTCGCTACGAAGATAACAGGCAGTGACCTGAACGGCTATCTCGTCGTGTTCGGCATCGAAGCGGCGATGTTGTTCGCCGCCGCGATCATGCTCTCCCGCATTGACGTTCAAGCGTTCAAGAAACAGGCGCAGGAACCAACCTTCGTGGATAAAGTCGCCGTTGTTGCGGATTAGAACATGTTTATCAGGGATGCGGTTTATTTTGCAAACGCAGGTTTCGACCAACCTTCGCAGGGTGATGAGGAGGTTGGCGAGGTTTGCATTCCGAACATCAGCCTGAAGGAGAGAAAGAAGCGGGAGAAGTTTGCGATTCAGCAATTCATTTTCACGCTCATGGTGCTCGTTGTGCTTCTTGCCCTCGATGTGAATCCGCTGTGGCGACTGCTATTGTTCTTCATGTTCAGCGCGGCGACCACGACTTATATTCAATCGCTCGATAAAACCTGAGTGTCGCTCGCGTCGCGCGGTCTGCGCAACATCTCGGATAAATATGAACGCATCAAAGACAAGTCTGAATTAAAACAGGTTCGCCGTCAGGCATTGCGCGTGATTGTTAAAGGCGTGCTCGCCGCATTGCCGTTGACTTTGCTCGCATATTTAATTCCCTGACATGACCGAAGACTGGCTTTCCCTCAGCGACGCGGCAAAACTGCTCGGGGTTCATCCCAGCACGGTGAGGCTTTGGTCTGATAAGGGGATATTGCCCGTTCACAAAACGCAGGGCGGGCACCGCCGCTACAAGCGCGGGGAAATCCTCCTATGGGCAGAGACCAGTTCCCCGTCGCGGGAAGAGGCGGTTGAATCGGATGGGGTGATGCAGGAAGTCGTGAAGAACGTCCGCATGCAGATCACGGAGGGACACTTACAGGCGGAGTCGTGGTATCAAAAATTGGATGAAGACGCGCGCATCCAATATCGCTCGAGCGGACGCTCGTTGTTTCAGGGGTTGATGGCGTACGTTTCGTCGAATGGGGAGGATGCCGCTACGGAGGCATATGCCATCGGTTACGAATACGCCTCGCGCGCCCGCAGGTATAACCTGAGTTATGTGGATGCGGTGAAGGCGTTTTTATTTTTCCGCAACGCGCTGTTTGAGTCGGTGGTCAAGGTGTATGGCGAAGCGAACCTCCCATCACGGCGGGCGACGCAGATGTATGCGCGGATGCAGCGCTTCACCGACGATATTTTGATCAGCCTGCTCGAGACGTATCGCAGATTGGAAAGCGCGAATCAATAAACCCATCGTCATTGCGAGTCTTCGAGAAGCAATCTCCACTACGATGTTGGGGATTGCTTCGTGGCGCTTGGTCTCGATACGCGCTTCGCACTACTCGACCAACAGCGCCACTCGCAATGACGCGATGCTAGTCCGCCGCGGCGGGCGCGGTTTGTGCGGCAACCTCATCGGGTTGCGGGCGGGCGGCAAAACGGAAACCGATAAACATCAGGATCGCCGAGAGCAATTCGCCCAGATATAAATATTCGCCGTAGCCGAGGCGCGTCAACGTGCTGGCAAAGCCGATCAACAGCGCGCCGGCCGCGATCAACACGTTGCCGAGGACGCGGTTGGGCATCACGCGCTTGCGCCAGAACAGATACGC
>CAYPCK010000200.1:0-5236 GCA_964409185.1 uncultured Anaerolinea sp.
TTCTCGAGGATCGAGCCCCCCAGCCCGGAGTGGACGTCGGTGCTGAGCCGCTCCACCGAAAGGTCGACGTAACAGATGCCGCGCAAGCCGAGGTATTGCATCGGCACCTCGCGGTGATCCACGCCGCCGAATTCCCAGATGCACGCGTCGGCTTTGAGTTTTTCGGTGTTGGCGCGGATGAAGTCGTGCAGGTGCACGCTGGAGGTTTCCTCCTCGCCTTCGATGATGAACTTGATGTTGCAAGGGAGCTCGCCATCGGCATCCAGCAATGCGTCAATGGCAAACAGCCGCGAGGTGATGTGTGATTTGTCATCGCTCACGCCGCGCCCGTAGAGTTTTCCCTCTCGCAGAGACGGCTCGAACGGCGGGGTATCCCATAACTCCAGCGGCTCCGGCGGCTGAACGTCGTAATGGTTGTAGAACAACAGCGTCTTGTTCGATTTTCCTTTGCGTTCCCCAAACACCACCGGCGCGCCTTCGGTATCCATGATCTCGGCGGTGAAGCCGCGCGCGCGGAGCATCTCCGCGACCATGGCGGCGCATTCTTTCAGTCCCACGCCCTGCGCGCTGATGCTCGGCTGCGCCACAAGTTTGGATAGTTCGGCGATGCTTTTGTCCATGTTCTTTTCGAGATACGAGTCGATCTTTGTCAAATCAGACATGACACTCTCCTTTGGGGGTACATCGAATTTTTGCCGCCGGACGCGGCGGATTGTCCGCGCTTTCGATTATATCGAATCAAGAATGGACTCACGCCATTAATTCATGCCGAGAGCCTCTTTTAAATTTTCGATCAACCGCTCGGTACGGACCTGCCGCCCGGCGGAGTTGAGGTGATAGGGGGTATCGTAAAAATATTCGTCGGGGAGGCAGAGTTGGTCGAGGTCTGTCAGAAGCGGTATGGAGGTCCGGTTCTTGAGGCGTTGAAAGAATTTATTCAATTCCTGATTGCCGGTCCTCTCGCAGTTGGTTTGGCGGTGCGCCTGCGCTTCATAAAACACTACAGCGTCCTTCGCGCGGGCAAATTGATTGAAATCCTCGAGGAAAACATACGCCTCATTCATCATATTGACGGGGTAAACGGAGTCGGCGATCTCGAATTGCGCGTCCGCTCCTTCGCCGAGATGCCCGATAAAATCACCGCGTTCGTTGAATTGGTCTCCCGAATAAAAGTTTCGGCCCTCCTCGAAGGAAAATCCGTTCAGGTAGTAACTGACCTGGCGGTTCACCTTTCGCTGAAGCATCATCGTGAACAGGGATGGTAGTTGCCCGAGAGGGTCATGGACATGTCGTATGCGTCCGGGGGAGAATTCGACCCAGTCGGCAAGGTATTGGGGTTGTCCGTAGAACGAAGGCAGGTCAGTGAAGTTGTAGTATTCGAGGCTGATGATGACGATATCGCCCGGGCGGATGTATTCCCGGATCTCATTAATGGGAGCGATCCCCAAAGCGACATGCAAACCGTCGTTGATCACGGGCATGCCAAGTTCCTGTTCCATTTGTTCGCTGTCGATGCCAAAGGCAACATTTGAGCCTCCCACGATGATCACCCGCGGAGAAGAGGTGTTTTTTAGCAGGCTCGTTTTTAGCAGGCTGGCTTGGTACAGGTGTTTTTCGTCCGGCGGAGTGACAAGGAGGACGAATGCCAGAAACAGACTGGCAACGAACGCAACCAGCAAGGCGCTGTTTGCGAATTTTTTCATGGCGGTTAAGTCGGTCATGTTAGAACTGGAAATATATGAACGCCTGTTGAACGCCCGAATAGGATGTTCCCAATGCCAGCGTGATCGCGATCAGCAGGGAATAGGAAAGGCGTCGCGTCCATGGCGGCTGGCGGTTGATCGTTTCCAGGAAGTTATCGCGGTGTTGATGGACCTCCACGTACAGGAGAAAGACAAGGGCAATGCCCGATAGAAAGATTTCGGAGCGCGTGAGAGGCGTTAGCGTCTTGAGGAAATTAAACATCCCGTTTACAAGCCCCCAGAATCCCGCGGAGAGTCCATCGGCGAATATCGTTGTGCCAAGGCGAACTTGTTCGTTCCAGCCTGTGAAAAGGTGGGAGACAATGTACGATGCGTCGCTCAGGCTGGCGGCGCGGAAGAAGATCCACGCAAAGCAGACCAGAAATAAGGTGGTGAGAAGCGAGGCAACGTCGAAGGCGGCGGAGAATCGTTTCATGGATATTGTCTCGCGAAGACGAGTCCAGTACGGATCAATGAATCCATTGAGAACCACGTACAAACCGTGAAGCCCTCCCCAAATAACGAAAGTCCAATTTGCCCCGTGCCACAAACCGCTGATGAGGAAGGTGACAAAGAGGTTAACCGCCATGCGCCGCGAGCCAAGCCGGTTGCCGCCGAGGGGAATGTATACGTAGTCTCTGAACCAGGTCGAGAGCGAAATGTGCCACCGCCGCCAGAATTCGGGGATGGATTTGGAAAAATAGGGGTGGTTGAAATTTTTCATCAGCCGTATGCCCATCACTTGCGCCGAGCCGAAGGCAATATCGGAATAGCCGGAGAAGTCGCAGTAGATCTGGATGGCGAAGGCGACTGTCGCAAGTGCGAGGGCGGGTCCTTGAAATTCGGCGGGGGCTTCGTAGACGGGGTTGACGAACAGCGCCATGCGGTCGGCGATCACGACTTTCTTGAACATGCCCCACGCCATCCACTTTAATCCGTCGGTGACGCGCTGGTAGTCGAATCCATGCGCCTCGTGTAACTGGTGCAGGATGTTTTGCGGACGCTCGATCGGTCCGGCGACGAGTTGCGGGTAGAACAGAACATACAATGCGAGATAACCGAAATGACGTTCGGCTCCTTGATTCCCTCGGTAGACCTCGATGGTGTAACTCAGCGACTGAAATGTATGGAACGACAACCCGATGGGCAGGATGATCTCAAGGTTCTCGATTGGATAATTCCAGCCGATGAAGTTCGCGAGCGCGGCAAGATTTTCGTTGGCGAAGTTGAAATACTTGAAGAACGCAAGCATTCCGACGTTGGCAACGATGCTCGTTCCCAGAATCCACTTTCGGTTGTTGCCGCGGGTCGTTTCGAGTCCGATCCCTGCCAGATAATCCACCGTGATCGTGACGAACAAGATGAGGATGTATTCGGGAATGAACGCCATGTAGAAATAACTACTGGCGGCAAGCAACAATGCCCATCGGAACCGGTGCGGCAGAGCAAAATATGAAATTGTTACAGCGGGGAAAAATACGAGAAACGAAAAGGAGTTGAATAACATGTTTCAGCAGGCTGGAGCGCATTATATCGCAACAATCTGCCCCCAGTTTACGCGGACTCCTCCGGCGGTTTCAAGGCTCGAAACTCGCGATACAACAAAAGGTCATAGACGATCTTCAGGCTCCCCGCCAGGAAGAAGGGCAGGCTGAACAGGGAGGCGGTTCCGAAAAAGACTCCCGTCAGCGCGGGCGAAACGGACGCGCCTACGGAGCGCGCAATGGCAGTCACACCTGAAGCGGCGGAGCGCTCGTCGGGAGACACAACAGCCATGGTGTACGATTGACGGGTAGGCACGTCCATCTGCGAGATGCTGAAGCGCAGGAGCAGGAGTCCGATGGCGAGGGGCAGAGTTGGCATGAGCGGGATGAGGATCAACAGGATGTTGGAAGGGATGTGTGTAAAGACCATGGTATTGATCAGCCCAATGGAATCCGCCAGCTTTACGGCAAGCAAGGCTGAGATGCCGGCAAGGATGTTCGCGCCGAAGAATATTCCACCAAGGATTCCTTCCGGCACGCCGAAGCGGACGTGAAACCAATATGCGATCATGCTTTGAATGACCAGCCCGCCTGCAAATGCATCGAGCGCGAATAATGCCGAAAGTTTGAACACAATGTTGCGCGACCGACCCAGCCCCAAGGCGCGTTTCATCGTGTCGTTTTGCAGTTTGACCTCGATGGCAGGCGATACGTTTTGAAACAGAATCAGTAACACCAATCCGCCCACCGCGTAGCCAGATAAAACGACGCGATACGATTCCAGCGCGCTCCATCCGTCGTTTTGCAGGGATTGCGCGAGCCATCCGCCTGTAAGCGCGCCGGTCGCCGTTGCAAACGAACCGGCGAGGTTGTACCATGCGAAAAACTGCGTGCGTCTTTCGTTTGGGATCAACTGCGTGAGACTTGCCTGTCCTACGGATAAGAACGGACCGATCTCATTCCCGCTGGGGCTGATGACGCCGATGATCGCAGTGAGCATCAGCAGATAGTAATTTCGCGTCAGGACGAAACCCAAGCCTGCGCCCGCCATTAGGAAGGCGCCAACCAACAGGACGCGTTTTCGCCCCACCCGGTCCGCAGATGTGGTCAACCATAACGAAACGACCGCATCGCCGGCGAGCGTGAGCGTGAACAATAAACCTATTTGCGATTCCTTGAAGCCTGCCTCAGCGAGATACAGCGCGAGGATGACGGACAGAAACCCGTAACAAAATAATCGAATAATGCGCGTGGCAAAGAGGAGGGGAGTGTCCATTAATTGTGTGCCCGGTGGTTGAGTAGCACGAGCGTAGCGAGTGCGTATCGAAACCCGCCGCCAGTCAACCAACGGATTATTTCGCCACGTCCAACCTGCACCACGCATACAAGGCGTCGTAGACCTCGAATTGATGTTCGAGATTTTCCATGTCGTCAGGGAAGCGCAGGCTGTAGCCCGATGCGATTGCCTCCAACCCGCGCGCCAGCGGATCGGTGTCAATGTCCTCCGCCACATCCGCCGCGTGGACGATCTTTGCCAGCCGCAACAGCCCCGGTTCGTTCAGTCCGTATTTGAGGATGATTGACTCGAACGAGCATCGCCCCTCGTGGTGACCAAGTTCCACGCCGGGCGAGTCGAAGGGAATCGCGTTTTGTTCTTTCGCGACCTTTTCGATTTGATTGGCAGGCACGAACAAAAATTCCGCTTCGTTATCTATGAAGCGGGTGATGAGCCACGGACAGGCAACGCGGTCCACGTGGACGTGGGATCGGGTGATCCATTTCATGGGTGTCTCCTTTTGTTGTTGCGCGTGGAGGTGAATAACCATCCGCCCTTACCATGAATTCACCAATTGATTAACCTTCTCAAGGATTGCATCACGCGCCTTTTCGTAATCCTCGCTCACTGGCGGGACATCGTTCCATTGTTCTGTTGGCGCTTTACTCTGATATTCTTCAGGCAGGTTGCAAAACGCGACAACCCTTTGAGCGGATTCCATATCTGCCAGCGAC
>CAYPCK010000201.1:0-5214 GCA_964409185.1 uncultured Anaerolinea sp.
ACCAGCGCCGCGACCAGCAACACGGACGCCACCTCGAACGGCAGGACGTATCCGTTCGGCGATGTCAACGCGTTTCCCAGCGCCGCCACCGCATCAAAATCGGACGGGAAATCTGCCGCAGTTTTCGTCATGCCATTCCAACCCTGGAGCAGAAAGAACAAACCCGCGAACGTGATAACCGCGAGCAGCGCGCCAAACCACCAATTGCGATTCATCTGCGGACCCTGGTCGCGCATGTCCTTGCGGGTCAACATCACCGCAAAGATGAACAGAATCGCGATCGCGCCAATGTAGACAACCACCTGCACCACCGCGAGAAAACTCGCGTGAAGAATTGCAAAAACAACCGCCACGCCGAACAATGTGGCAATCAGCCACAACGCGGCGTGGACGAGATTCCCTGTCGTCACCACGCGGAGCGCAGCAAAAAGTGTTACAAGGGCAACTACGAGAAAAATGATCTGGTCAACGGTCATAAATACCTCTGATAATTGATAAATGGTAATTACCAATTACCAATTACGAATTACTTGCCTCCGGCATCGCGGGTTTCGCTCCCTCCACCCGCTCGCGTTCCCTGCGGCTGTACCCACGCGCCGTTTCAAGCGCGATCACCGCGACGAGTATGTTCGAGAGGAACATGCCGCCGACGTAGAGCCAGGTCGGGGCGTCCGCGAGAAGCGCGTTCATGAAAGCGGTCGCCATAAGGAGGACAAAGGCGACAGGCGTGAGGAACTTCCAATTGAACATCAGCATATGATCAATACGGATGCGCAGGAGCGTGTACTTCACCCACATGATGATCCAATAACCGATGAATGCCTTGAACAACAGCACTGCAATGGCAAGGAACGGACTAACTTGCTCCAGTCCGAAGAAACGGTATCCGCCGAAGAACATGATCGCCCAGAAACCGCCGAAGGTGAAGGCATGCAGGAGTTCGCCCGCGTAGAACATGCCGAACTTCATGCCGGAATATTCGATGTTGTAACCCGAAACCAATTCCGATTCCGCTTCGCCCATGTCGAACGGAGCGCGCCCGAGTTCGGCGATCGCGGCGATGAGAAAAATGACAGCCGCCAGAGGCGCAAGGAAGAAGAACCATACACCCTGCGCGGCGGTGATCGCGCCAACGCCCATCGAACCGGCGAAGATCGTCGGGATGAGCATGACCGTGAGCATCGGGATTTCAAATGAAAGCATCACCGCCACTTCGCGGAACGCGCCGATGAGCGAATATTTGTTGTTCGACGACCATCCCGCCATGATGATCGAAAGCGTGCCGATCGCGCCCGCGGCGATGATGTACAGCACGCCGACGTTTAAGTCCACACCGAGGATGTTCGGCGCAAGCGGGACAGCCGCCCAAAGAATCAGCACGGACATCATCGAAAGGATCGGCGCAAGGTTGTAGACCACCTTGTCCGCGCCTTCGGGGGTGGTGTCTTCTTTAATGAGGAGTTTGATAATATCCGCGAAGGGCTGAATCAACCCGAAGGGTCCGAGGCGATTCGGTCCGATGCGGCTTTGAAAGCGCGAGACCACCTTGCGCTCGATCCACACGAGGAAGATATCCAACACCATCAACAGGCTGATCAGTATAAAGATACCGAGGAAGGCGATTAGGATATTTGCCCATAACTCCGGCATACCCCAACCTGCAAAAATCCCGAGCAACCAGTCTGCGGCAACTTTAAGAGGGTCTTTGAAAAAATCCATCATTGCTCCTGAACCCTCACCCTAGCCCTCTCCCGCTGGGAGAGGGGAATCCCTTCCCCTTCGGGGAAGGGTTGGGGATGAGGGACACAAAGAAAAGGCTGAACGGGTTTAAACCAATTCAGCCTTTTCCATTTGTTCCATAGAAATTACACCCACTCCAGCATCCCCTTGCGCCACGTGTACACCAAACCGACGATGAGGATGAGGATAAAGATGATGCCTTCGATCACGGCGAACATGCCGAGTTGGCCGAGTTTCACCGCCCATGGGAAGAGAAACACAGTCTCGACATCGAAGATCAGGAACACCAGCGCAAAAATATAATACTGGGCTTTGAACTGCACCCACGAGTCGCCCACCGTTTCGATGCCGCATTCGTAGGTAGTCCGCTTGATCGGGTTCGGTTTTTTCGGTCCAAGCACCCACGCCGCCGCAATCGCCCCGATCGGAATGATCATTCCCACGATCAGGAACAATCCGATATACACCCAAGAATTCATCTTGACTCCTGAAATTATTATACGAGCGGCGAAATTGTACCATAAAGAACAAACGCTCCCCCACTGACGGTGTGTATGTTTTTTGGTGATTTTCGTCCTATTTGGGTTTGCGCCGGCGAAAGAAGAGTTTGACGATGTCTTCCAAAAACGGAAAACCGATGATCGTGCCGGCGATGGACCCCACCACGCCGAACGACCGCGCCAGACTGCCGGAAAAGCCGAGGAAGTTCACCGCCTCGATCTCGACGAGTGAGGCGGATACCGCCCTTCGGCGTTCTTCGCCCGTGGATTGATCCACGAACCGCAAGTGAAGCCATACCGTCCCACGATAGATTCCCACGCCTTCCGGAAGAATGCTCCAATAAAAAGTGACCGATTGCCCTGGCGCGAGCGGTTGACTGACCGTCCCTGAAGGAGAGACCTGCAAACCGGTAATGTCGAACTGCGCTTCGGCGATTACACTGTGAGTTTCATACAAGTTCGGGATCTCGACCACCTCGCCCACAACAACATTTCCCGCTACTTCCGCAGTTGGCGCGAGGTTGCCAAGGTCATCCACTTCGAGCGTCAGGCGCACCCGGTCTGAATCCCCGGCGCGGATTTGCGGCGGGAATTCCAACGTCAGGCGGCGTTGTTCCGGGAGGGCGGGTTGAGAAGTCGGCGCAACGGAGATGCTCTCCGTGTTGGGCGCGGACGTTGCAAGTGAAGGAATCAACACGGGTTGTAACGGCATCACAATTCCGTCCTGCGTTGGCTGAGTTTCCAACGCAGGCGGTTCTTCCGCTGGCGCTTCTGCCGCGGCTGGCGCTTCAACTGGCAATGAATTGCTGATCGTGGAGAACGTGTTCCCGATGACCGGTCCACAAGCGGAGAGTATCGCCACCACGGTGAGGAAAATAATGAAACGGAAGAAAAATGCCGAAGGTTTCATGAACCAACCTCAAAAGGGAGAAGCGAGGCGCTGAATCCCCAGGGGGCATCAAAACGGAACGATTCCGGTGTCGGCAGTTGCAGATCCGCCGGCGAAACGGGCTGGGTGCGAACCTCGCGGCGCAGGGGAGCAAATCCCCAGATCAATAGCGAAAGGGAGATCGCGAGGAGGGCGATTCCAATAAGAACGCGGATTCTGCGGGTCATGTTAAACCTCTTCAGTCGTACCGGCTAAAGTCGGTACGACGTTATGCGATCGGCGCTAACTCGCCAGCCACCAAACCGGGGAATGCGGCGCGGAGTTTTTCATCCACATCGGGTGAGATCAACGACTCGGGATGCTTCGTCATGATCTCTTTGGCTTTGTTCATCGCGCGCGTCTGAATATCCATGGCGCCTTTCTTCTCCCAGATGGTGCGGGCATCGCGGTCAGCGATCTTGGTCATTACTGCTTCGGTCTTCATGCGGTTGATGGTGTGCTTGGCAACGATGTACGAGCCGCCGGGACCGATCTCTTTGATAAGGTCAATAGCAAGGTCTTCGTCGCTAAATGAAATGCCGCGTTTGACGCGCTTCAGCATTTGCGCCACTTCCTCGTCAATCACGGCTTTGGCAAAATCGAAGGTCTTGAGCGCGTCAATCAAACCGCCGATGTTGAACATGTCCATGCCGCCAAGAATGCCGCCCATGCCCGACATGCCGGTCTCGTAGCCCGATTGCGCGTCGTTGAGTTTGGAGTTGGTCAGCCCAACGTATCCGCCGCACGGGACGTTGTAAAACCGCGCGAGTTGAGCGAACGCCATGTGCAACATTCCGCATTCGATGGCGCCGGAGGTGTACGCGCCGGTCCGCATGTCCGCGACGGTGGCGAGGGTGGCGTAGATCGTCGGCGTGCCTTCCTTCACCATTTGCATCAATACGCAGGTCGCTAGATATTCCGCGTTACCCTGCACCAACGTCCCCGCCATCGACATGGGCGAGGTCAGCCCGGCGTTCGGCACGATGGTCGGGTAGACAGGCAGTCCCTCCCCCGCGAAGAACATCACATTCTCCGTGGAGAGCACATCCATGGTCAATGGGGATACGGTCGGGCAATAGTGATGCGTGAGGAAGGGATGTTCCTTGTACGCTTCCTTTCCGCCCGCGACGATGTACGCCATTTCCATCATCGCCAGAGTGTCTTTGTGATCGGTCGTCGTTGCGCGGATGGGTTTGAGGCAATATTTAAGCGCGGGATACAAGCGCGAAATCGTAAATTGATCCTTCGGAGCATCGTCTGCCAGCGTGGAGATCGAGAACATATCGTAGCCAGGCATTTCATTAATGAGGTGAGCGATACGGGCAATATCTGCAGACTCGGCGCGTCTCTCCTTCCCAGTCTCCGGGTCAATGATGTCCGGCGCCGAACTTGCTGTGACAATGACCGGGCTATCGCGGGGAATCGTCTTGTCGAATTTCGGGTCGCGCCCGTGGAAAGTGAAATCTAACGGAGTCATCTTGCGATATTTTTCCACGATCTCGCGCGGGAGTTTCACGCGCTCGCCATCCACGTAACAGCCGTGTTTGGCGAACAACTCACGCGCAGGCGCATAACGGACCTTCAAGCCCGTTTCCTGCAAAATTTCCAGCGAAGCTTCGTGGATTTGTTCGATTTGTTCTTGCGTGAGAAGTTCGGCGAATGACATGGTTGTTCCTCAATTTATTTTTACTCTGGTAGTCGAGTAGCGCGAAGCGGGTATCGAGACCACCGCGCCGTATAGTAAATTTTGACACAAGATTTTTTATACGTACCAATTGGTCTCAATGCGGGCGGAAGACCACCGCCCCTCCTCGACCAACAGAAGTCATTTATATTGTCTTCCTCTTGCCTTTCACTTGCGATTGCTCATGGCGAGGCGCATTTCTCCTGGGAACTCGCAATTCGCGCAACAGCCGCACCTGCGCGCGTTTCCCCTGCGCGGCAACCTGTCGGGGAATCTCCAGGATCCGTTCGATGATTTGGAAACGATTATTGCGAAACGCCCAATGCTCCGCGTAGGGCGCGCCCTCGGCGATCCAACGGCGG
>CAYPCK010000202.1:0-5209 GCA_964409185.1 uncultured Anaerolinea sp.
GAGGAAAAGTTTGATCTTCGCGCAGTAACTCTGCATCAACTCCGCCGACTCGTAATCCAGGTCGTCGCGGACCAGGTTCAACTCAAGGGGTTGTTTCTTCGGAACGGGGAAAAGCAATTCCATTTCGCGCACGTTGAAGACCTGTCCGTCGGTGGGGTAACACGATTTTACGCGCCCGAAGATCGCTGAGGGGCGCTTTTCGATTGTTTTTGCCAGCGGCAGCGAACAGAAATATCCGGGGGCAACCCAGCCGGGCGTCGGGCTGGGAACGAGCAGGGGGATGAAATTGCGCTGGGCAAGCAGGACATCGCCCAGCTTGATATCCGCAAGGTTGTCGTAGCAGCGGGGCGACTTGTGGTTTGGATTGTCGTTTCCGCCTGAGGTCTCAACTTGACCGGGTTCCACAGGCGTATTTCCCCCAACCCAATGCACCTTGCGGGGCGAACCCTTGCCCGATGAGGCGGCGAAGGGCGGTAACAGCGATCGCTCGAGCGAAATTGCCAGCGCCATTTGGCAAGCATACAACGGTTGGACTTGCCTTGCAAGCCCCTGTTTTGGGGTTTAATCGGAATAGATTTTGGAGCGAATCTCCGGCCTCGATAGTATCGCCTCCAAAACCCCTCCGCCGATGGCAAGCGATTTGTCGGAAACGAGAAAGCACGCGCTGATATCGCTTCTCGCATCCACATCACCGATCTTCAACCCGCGAGTGACATGCAAGCCCGAGCGCAATAGACCTCGCAAGACCCCAACGAACGGGCTCCTGACTGCCTGCTCGTTGATGGTTGCAACGACTTCGTCTTGCTCGCAAAGGTCGCCAATATTTTTTCTGCCTGTGAGAATACCCTCCGCTGGCGCGCGAAGCACCCGGCGCGGATCGCCTTCAGGAGTTCCTGAATCCGGCTGAGTTGTCCCGTGCCAGTACGCGCGCCCAAGCGTATGACTGCGCCGGGTTTCGATCACGGCATGGCAATCGCTCCCCGCCGTGAAACCAGGTCCAAGCCCGATGTGAAGCGGGACGGGGATCGGCAATGGGGAAGGGTTCGTCTTCAAGAGTCGCGCATCCACCACAACGGCGAATGGAAGCGTTTTGAGGATTTCCGCATCCGGATCAACGATCACGGGAATGCAATCCGCTTCCTCCCACCCTTCGAGTTGATCCACTTCGATCAGCCTTGATTCGACCCCTTCGACGCTGTGCGAGCCTTCGTAGACTGCTTCTGAAAACGAAACTGCCCGGCGCACAGCCAAAGGTTGTGGAAGTTCCGTGATCGCGACGCGTATGCCAGCCCTGTGCAATCGCACCGCCACCCCGCTGGCAAGGTCGCCGCCGCCGCGAATTAAGACCGCCTTATCGCCGCGCATCGGAGGGTTGCGTCCCTGCAAGTTGATCGGGTGATTCTCCGGCTTTCAACGTCTGTTCGCGGAGCATGTGACTGAAGGAATATAACAGGAGGTAGACAAAGAGAAAGAAGATCGCATACAGCAGGGTGAATGCGGCGAGACGGCGGCTGGGGTCAATGACCAGCCCGAGGATCTCCATGGCGGTCTCGGCTGGGTTTTGCAGAATATCCCACGAGTTCAGGCGGACAAATCGTCCGATATAAATTCCAAAACTGCTCAGGGCGGAAATCGCAAACACGAATACCCAACCGGTAAAACGCCCGAACGCGCGGAGGACGATATCCTGCATGAGATAAAGCGAAACGATTCCAAGCAGCATTGCCGTCCACGAACACCAGACGACGATGATCACATCGTACCAAAGCGGCGCGCCAAATGACCCGCGCGCCAGGTCTTGCAGGTCGGTGAGCATGTACGGCGCGTTGGGAAAAAAGATCAACCAGAGAAAGGAAACGAATGGAATCAGGATATACAGTGTGATCCGCCTCCATGAGAACGCGTGGGCGATATACGAGAGGATGAAGGGAATCCAAGCCAGGAAGAGATTCCAGATCAGGTCGATGCGGCGGCCCGAGTCGGTGTATGCCACGCGCGCGCCGACCAGCGCGATGCACATGGCGCACGCCACATTGAGCAGGGTGAACACCGCCAAGTTGTAGCGGTTGCGGATGAGGAAATTACGAAATCGAGAAGTCAAGACGCGTCACCTGTGCTGTTGCTTGTTCTCGGCGGCGAACCAGATCATGTCAATATCGCCCGGCGAGTGACCGAGTCTGGTGAGGATCGCCGCCGCTTCGGTTTTGTGTTGCGTGCCGTGGTTGACGACATGCGCCATTGCCTGCCACAGGATTCGCGTGAATGGTTTGCCCTCGGTGGATGTGTAACTAAACGCGCTGTTCAGGCGCTCGTCGGTGAGTTGTTCGACGAATGCCATGAGGAGGTTTTCCTCTTCCTGCCAGCGCGCGCGGAGCGACTCGAAGGTTGGAAAATCCTCGGGCTGGAGGCGCCGGGTTGGCGATGCGCCTTCCCAACGGGCGCGCCAGATCCACTCGGCAAAAAGAGCGTGGGTGAGCGTTCCGCGCAGTCCTCCATGCGGAAAGTCTGCCGGCGCGAGGAATTGTTCCTGCGTCACGTGAGCCGCGGCGTTCAGAATTTTCGCCGTTGACCATTGATTGTAAAGGTAGAGAAATAAAATATCCTGCGTGTTCATGAGTTTCCTTCCGGGGCTGACGGTCGTTCTAGCAACAGATGTCCAAATGTGTAGAGTGTGATGTACAAAAACAGGAAGAACATGCCGAACAGGCTGGTGAAACCGATGGATTGCAGGCTGGGATCCTGGATGCTTTCAAGAGTATGTTGCGCCATGCCGCCGGGGTTGTAGAAGATGTCCCAAGAATTCCAGCGGAGGAAGCGGCCGACATAGACGCCGACACTGCTCAGCCCGGCGACCAGGGCGACAAACCCCCAGCCCGCCCAGCGCCCAAACTCGCGGCGGATGATCTCTTGCATGAGGAACAACGAGACCATGCCGAGCAACAAACCTGTGAAGGCAAACCAGATCAACAACATTACATCGTACCAGATCGGCACATCATGCCAATACGCGAGGTGCTGAAAATCGGTGAGAATATACGGCGCATTCGGGAAAAAGATCAACCAAAGCAACGCGGCGATCGGAACGAACACATATACCCAGCGCCGCGCGAGGGTGATGGTGTATGTGAAATACGCGATGAGGAACGGAATCCAGGCGAGGAATAAATTCCAGATCAGGAAGGCGTAGTTGCCGCTCCCGCTGTAATCCACCCGCGCGCGCCAGATGGCAACTGAGACGATGGTTGCCCCTGCGAGCAGAAAGAACATGGTCAGGCGATATTTGTTGTGCGAAAAATAATCAATGAATCTTCGGATCATACGCGCCTCAGGAAGTTCAACAGGATGGGGTTGAATACGTCGGGTTTTTCGTACTGGGGGATGTGCCCGCAATCTTCGATAGTGACGAATTCCGCGGCGGGCATGGCGGCGCGAAGGATGTCGCTGTGCTCGAACGGCACAGTTTTATCCTTCCTCCCCCATAACAACAATACGGGCGTGTCCATGTTGCCGAGTTGCTTGTAGGTGTTCAAGAACGAACCCAGCATGCCGTTACGGATCGTGGAGAGGATGGCGTTCATGAATCCCTTGTATTGCATCTGGACGCTGTACTTCGCCTGAAAACTCGTTACGAGCGCCGGGTCGAAAAAGTCATCCGCGACGCTTTTGACCATGAATTCGCTTCCGACCAGACTGAGGACTGCCTCTGCCAAATACGGGATTTTCGCCGCCTTCAGCATTGGCGACAGGGCGATGGGTTTGGCACCGGCGGGGTCGATCAGCACGAGTTTGTGAATCCGTTCCGGGTAGCGGACGGTAAACGCCGAGGCGATGGGTCCGCCCATGGAAAGGCCGACCAAATTGACTAGGGAGGCGAGGCGAAGTTCGTCCAGCAGGTCCAACAGTTGCTTGACAAAGAAGTCGATGTTGTAGATTGTTTCAGGCCGGTCGGAGAATCCGCGTCCGAACAGGTCGTATCGTACGGCGCGAAACCCGGATTGTGACAGGAAGTCGAAGGTCGGGTCGAAAATGAAATATGGGACGGAAAATCCATGAACCAAAACGATAATTTCGCCGGACTCGTTCCCGCCGATTTCGTAGTGCGTGATTCCGTTGGAAAGAGTTATGAAAGAGCCGCCCGCTATTTTGCGGGCGTCGGCGTTCATCTCGTGTGTTTCGTTGCGGACTGGGAAAATCATTTCGGCGGTTAAGATAATTTCCCCAGCGCTCTCAACACGCGTTCGGGTGTGTATGGGAATTCGTCAATCCAGACGCCGGTGGCATCGTGGATCGCCGCGGCAATGGCGGGCGCAACGGCGAGATATGGCAATTCGCCCACGCCGCGCGCGCCCCATGGACCGTTCGGGTCTGGTATTTCGAGGATGACCGATTCGACCTTTTCTGGAATATCCCAAATGGTGGGGATGAGGTACGTGCTGAACTGGTCGGTGAGCACGCGCCCGTCTTTGGCTTTGTAATCTTCAAGGATGGCATAGCCCTGCGCCTGCACGACTGCGCCTTCGATCTGACCTTCGACCAGCGCGGGATTGATCGGCTTGCCGAGATCGTCGGCGGAAACGAAGCGGATCACGCGCACGTGACCGGTCTCGGTGTCCACTTCCACTTCGGCGGCTTGCGCCACGAAGGCGTAGGCAAAGTTCGGGGTGGAGTAGCCGGTTTCCTTGTCGAAATGATTCGTGCGCGGGGCGAGATATTTGAACTCGCCGATGGAGGGGCGTTCCTCGGCATTCCATTTTTTCAGGGCGACCTCCGCCGCGCCTCGGATGGCGTTGCCCGCCATGAAGGTCATGCGCGAAGCGGAGACCGAACCGGAGTTGCCCGTGGTCGCCGAGTCGGATGTGACCAGTCTCACTTTTTCAAAAGGAACTCCGACAGCCTCCGCCGCCATTTGCGCCATGACGGTATGCGCGCCTTGCCCGACTTCCGCGCCGGCGTGATGGAGGACAACCTGTTCGATCTCGCTCGCGCCGCGGATTTCGATCTTCGCCCAGCAGTTCTCCTGATAGCCAAACGAAAAACCGATGTTTTTGAACCCTGCCGCCAATCCCTTTCCGCATTTCAAGTGAGGTTTGCTGGCGGGCGCCAACGGTTCTTTCCATGCGATACTTTCACGCGCCGCCTCGATGCATTGAACCACGCTGACCGGGCTTGGCGAAGGCGTGCCCACGCCCATTTCGTCCCCGTCGCGCAG
>CAYPCK010000203.1:0-5204 GCA_964409185.1 uncultured Anaerolinea sp.
GAACGTGCCACCGTAGGGAATCACGCCTCCGAACAACGTCATGCCGTTGAGCGCGGCGCCCATGGCGTGTTCGCGCACGCCAAAGTGGAAGTTGCGCCCGTCACGCGATTCTTTTTGGAAGGCGGCGCTCCCATCAATCTTCGTGTTGTTCGAGGGAGCCAGATCTGCCGAGCCGCCGATGAGTTCGGGGAGAATCGGCGCGAGGGCCTTGATGATTTTTCCAGACGACGCGCGAGTCGCCATGCCTTTGGGGTCGGCGGCAAAGGTCGGCAGTTCAGCATCCCAACCTTCGGGGAGTTTGCCCGCGAGGCGGCGGTTGAGTTCCGCGCCCAACTGCGGGTTCAAGCGCGCGTACGCTTCGAGTTTCATCTTCCAATCGGTTTCGCGTTCGCGGCCCGCATCCACGGCTTTGCGGAAGAACGCCAGCACATCGTCAGGGATGAAAAAGCGCGGTTCGAGTTGCCAGCCCAAATTTTGTTTTGCGGCGTTGAGTTCTTCGTCGCCCAAGGGTTCGCCGTGCGCTTTCGAGGTGCCTTGTCGCTTCGGTGAGCCAAACCCGATGATGGACTTGACACAGATCAACGAAGGGCGCGGGTCTTTTTTGGCGACTTGAATCGCCGCGTCAATCGCTTCGACGTCATTGCCATCGTCCACCGTTTGGACGTGCCAATCGTAGGCTTCGAAACGCGCAGCGCGATTTTCAGTGAAGGCTAAACTCGTCGAACCGTCAATCGAAATGTTGTTGTCGTCGTAGAGATATACGAGCCTGCCCAACTGCAAATGTCCCGCCAGCGAGGCGGCCTCGGAGGCGACGCCCTCCATCAAGTCGCCGTCGGTGACGATGGCGTAAATAAAATTATCGAACAAGTCTGAGGAAAACGATGCCGCGAGGTGCGCCTGCGCGATCGCCATCCCCACGCCGGTGGCGAACCCCTGCCCGAGCGGACCCGTCGTCATTTCCACGCCGGGAGTAAGGCCGAATTCGGGATGTCCCGGCGTGATACTGCCCCACTGGCGGAAACTTTTCAAATCGTCGAGGCTCACGTCGTACCCGGTCAAATGGAGGAGCGAGTAGAGGAGCATCGAACCATGCCCACCCGAAAGGATGAAGCGGTCGCGTCCCACCCATTTGGGATTGCGCGGGTTGTGTCGCAGGTGACGCGTCCACAACGTGAACGCCATCGCTGCTGCGCCCATCGGAAGTCCGGGGTGACCCGAGTTGGCTTGTTGCACCGCATCCGCGGAAAGAAATCGCAAGGTGTTGATCGCGCGGGTTTGGATATCGTCTGTCATGTTAACCTTGTTGAGTTGGTTTTCAACGATTGTACCATCGGCGCGTAAGATTTCACGAGGCTGAGCGCACAGGATAGACGTGACGCGACAACGATTTTTTTACCTAGCAATTTTGCTGGCAGGGTTGTTCTGGATCTTCCTCAGTGCGGATAAAAACGCCGCTTCCTCCGCAGGGACAGTTGCCGCGCCTCAGCAGGGATTCCTCGCCCCCGACTTTGAACTCCCCACCACAGACGGCGAGACGATTCGACTCTCCGATCTGCGCGGACAAGCCGTGCTCGTGAATCTGTGGGCGACGTGGTGCCCGCCCTGCCGCGCCGAGATGCCCGCGATTGAGACCGTGTACAACGAATACAATGATGAGGGCTTCATCGTCCTCGCCATTGACATGACCTATCAAGACGAATTCTCAGCCGTGCCATCGTTCGTGAACGAGCACGGACTCACCTTCCCCATTTTGCTCGATGAAACCGGCGCGGTGGCGCAAGCGTATCAACTCCGTTCGCTACCCTCCTCGTTTTTCATCAACCGCGAGGGGATCATCCACGAGGTCGTCATCGGCGGTCCGATGGCGGAGGCGTTGCTGAGGACGAGGGTGGAGGAAATATTACCGTAGGGGCACGATATATCGTGCCCCTACGAATTTCAATATGTTAAATCTCTTCCGCTCCCTCTTCGCCCCACCCCGCCATTTCATCCTCCTCCTCGCCGCGCTGTGGATCGGACTCGCCCTCGCCGAAAAACGGAGCGAACGCCACGGCGTCTCGAAGGATGCGCTGAACAATCTCACCATGTACGGCTTGGTTGGCTTCGTCCTCGGCGGGCGGATTTTGTACGCGGTGGCGAATTTATCCGCCTTTGCCGAAAGTCCGCTGAACCTATTCTCCATCAATGTTGACTTGTTCGACCCCGTCGGCGGGATGATCGTCGCCGTGGTCGTGGGAATCGTCTACGGCAAAAGACAAAACCTGCCCGTGTGGGGCACGCTCGACGCGCTTACGCCGGTCTTCGCCCTGCTCGCCATCGGACTCCACCTCTCCCACCTCGCCGCAGGGACAGCCTTCGGCTGTCCCACCGACCTGCCGTGTGGCATCGAACTGTGGATCGCGACGCGGCATCCAACGCAAATCTACGAGTTGATTGCGGCAATGGTCATTTTTGGGTTTCTTTGGTTTCGTAAACCATCATCTGCCCCCGGCGTGCTCTTCCTCGATTTTGTCGCGCTCTCCGCTGGCGCGCGTCTCTTCCTCGAAGCGTTTCGAGGCGATAGCGCTTTCGTGTTTGGTGAATATCGGCTGGCGCAATTATTTGCATGGATAGTTCTTGCGCTTGTTCTAGTGCTAAAAGATCCGCGCGCCAATTTACACGAGTTATAAAATTCAAAAACCGTCCCATTAGAAAATAGGACGGTTTTTTATATCAGCCGGTTGAGCAATCAATTCCTCGCCGCAATCGGACCCAGATACGACTCCAACAACGCGTCCATTTGTTCCAGCGACTCGCACACGAACAGCATCGGGTTGAAGGCGTAGACCGTCTTCGGGATGCGCGCGATGGTCTCGATGTCGAACGGGGCGATGATCACCTCGCCGCCGAAGATGCCGTCCTGTTTGATGCCGAGGTTCTGGTACAGCGAAAGCACCACGTTCCAGCCCGCGTCGGCGGAGGACATCTGTCCCTTTTGGTGAAGCGCATTCACCCCGTCAATGATGCGGAAGAGGTTGTTCTTGTTGGCGAGGAAATGGTTATACAACTGCCGGTACACGTCGCCCGTGTAATCAATCACATTGTCGCGCCCGAGACGGTAGAACTCCATGATCGTGCGCGTCAACTCCTTGCGCCCCGAGATGATCCCCGCCCCGAAGACTTTGAAGCGATTGTCTTCCATCACCAAGCCGAACTCGGTGCTGTACCACGCCAGCCGCTTGATCACCTCGCGCTCCTCCAGCGTGGCTTTCATGTAGGCGGGCGCGAATTTATCCTCGATGTCTGCGTAGAATTTTTGCGTGAGGAACGGCAGGTGCCCGAAAATATCATGGAACATGTCGGGTTCGGGCGTGAACTCCATCTGGTCGCGCGTGCGCAAATAATCGGTGATGAGAAAGACGCGCTGGGCGAACTTTTGATACCAATCGTCCGCCATGGTGTAGCGCACCACCGTCCGTTCGATGCGCCAGCCTGTGCGCGGCGTGATGTTTCCATTCAGGTGGGCAACGGTCGAAATCCCGCGCGGGTCGAGTTGCAACAGTTCCAATCCCGCCCTCCATTCTTTGCAGATGTGTTCCACGAGATAAGGCTGATGAACGCCTGCGTACAAGTCAGCCCAGATGGCATGCTGCTCCTTTGAAAAACTGATCTCCTGATTTTCGGTTGTGTATTCTTTGGTTGGGTCGGCGTGCTGTTCGGCAATATCCCCTGTGTACATGGTTGAGACTTGGTTCGTAGCCATGTGGTTACCTTTCTTGATAGGAAGGATCGGCTTGCGAAGAAAATATATCACCGCCAAACGCGAGCGTCAAGTTACAGGTTGTTATCAATCTCGATTACAATCTCCGAAATGACCGGCTTCCCGCTACAAGATAAAACCATCCTCGTCACCGGCGCCGCACGCCGCGTGGGACGCCTGTTCGCGCTCGCTTGCGCCAAGGCTGGGGCGGATGTTGTCATCCATCACGCGCATTCGGACGACGATGCCGCATCGCTTCGCGGGGAAATTCTTGAAATGGATCGCCGCGCCTGGATTCTCAAAGCGGACTTCGCCGATTCATCTTCCACAGTCAACCTGATTCTGCAACTCGACCTCCCCTCCCCCCTGCACGGACTCGTCAACAACGCGGCGATCTTCGAACCGCTCACGTTCGAATCAACCACACTCGAAGATTGGGATAAACATCTCGCCATCAACCTCACCGCGCCATTGTTGTTGAGTCAAGCCTTTGCCGCGCAAGCGGAAGACGGCGCGCGCATCGTCAACATCCTCGATTGGCGCGCCCTGCGCCCCGGCGCGGATCATTTCCCGTACACCGTGAGCAAGTCCGCGCTCGCGGCAATGACAAAATCGCTGGCGGTCGCGCTCGCGCCGAGAGTCATCGTCAACGGGCTGGCGCTCGGCGCGATCCTCCCACCCGCCGATGGAGATGTTAACTCTGAAATCTCCAAATCCATCCCGATGAAGCGTTGGGCGCAGTCAGGCGAGATCGAATCCGCGCTGGTATTTTTGCTCACCGCCCCAGCCTACATCACCGGCGAGATCTTCCACGTGGATGGCGGCAGGCATTTGGTATAACCAACAATCCCGGTGGTTGAGTAGTGGCGCCCTAAGCGCCGCGTATCGAAAGCACAGGGTATTAGAAAATCCATTTTCTAAACGAATATTTTTCTCCTCACTGGTGGTCTTGATACGCTCCTCGTTAGACTCGTCGCCACTCGACCACCGAAAGGAATTTTCAAATGGACAAAATCCTCATCACCAACCTCATCGCCCGCGGCGTGATCGGCGTCACCGAGCGCGAACGCCGGCGGCCCCAAAATATCGTCATCAATGTCACCCTGTTCGCCGACACGCGCCGCGCCGGGAAATCAGACAACATCCGCCATACAGTGGATTACAGCGCCACGGCGAAAAAATTGATCGCGCACGCGGAGTCAATCGGGCGGCAAACGGTCGAGGCGCTGGCAAACGACCTCGCCGAGATCTGCCTGAACGAGCCGAAGGTTTCCAAGGTCGTTGTCCGCGTCGAAAAGCCGGGCGCGGTGCGTTTTTCAGAATCGGTCGGCGTGGAAATCGAACGCAATCGCGAGGAGTGACATGCATCAGGCGTATTTGAATCTCGGTTCAAACATCGAGCCTGAGGCAAATTTGACAAAGGCTGTCGAGTTGCTCTCGCGCTCGGGAACGACGAGCGACGGCT
>CAYPCK010000204.1:0-5174 GCA_964409185.1 uncultured Anaerolinea sp.
CAGCGGCTCGCGTCCTTTTTGCGCGAGGCGACCGAGGTTGATGGGCGAGAACCCATCCACGTCTTTTTCGATGCTGATCAGTTGCAGGACGCGCTCCTCATCCAGGTGATCGGGCAGGGGGAATTGCACAAGGATGCCGTTCACGGCTGGGTCGGCGTTTAATTGGCGGATGAGCGCTTCCAGGTCGTCCTGCGTAATATCCGCGGGGACGGGGTGATGGAACGACGTCATGCCCAACTCGGCGCACGCTTTTTGTTTCATGCTCACGTACGTTGCCGAGTCGATGCGGTCTCCGACCAGAACGGTGGCAAGCCCCGGCTGTGACTTTCCGGCGGCAACGCGCTTTGCCACGTTTTCCTTCACCGTGTCGCGGACTTTTTGGGCAATGGCGGTGCCGTCAATGAGTTGTGCGGTCATGTTTGCTCTCCTGTTTCAAAGTTGGCTTCATTGTACAACCCGGGCGCGCTTCATTCCAGTGATACTCATCCCGTCCTTGCAATGACGCCCCGCAAAATGCCATCGTCGAGCCCGGTCAGCCGGACGGCATCTACTTCGTTCCAACGCGGCGAGTCTGCGAACGCCCGGGCGCGCAAATAATTTTCGGTCAGCCCTTCCATTTGCCAGCCGCGCTCGCCCATTTCGGAGGTGGATTCCCATAACACCGACATCTCACGCCCGATGAATTTTTCGCGATAGATTCCCGCGGATTGTTCCAGCAGGTCTGTCAGGATGTGGTTGCGCTTCTTTCGCAGTTCCGGCTTGATCTGCCCCTTCATCCGTGCCGCGCCAGTGCCCGGACGCGGCGAATACGTGAACACATGCCCGCCGGTAAATTCCATCTCGCGCACGAACTCCAGCGTTTCGGCAAATTCTGACTCGATCTCGCCGGGGAAGCCGGTGATGAGGTCGGTGGTGATGGCGACATCGGGGATGGTTGCGCGCGCAGCGCGGACCAGCGCGCGAAACGAATCTGGCGTGGTGTGGCGGCGCATCCGTTTGAGGGTGGAGTCGCTCCCCGATTGGAGAGGCAGATGCAAGTGCGGCATGAGGCGTTTATCGTTCCAGAGCGCGAAGAAATCGGCGTTCAAGTCCCACGGTTCGAGGGAGGAGAGTCGCAGGCGTGGCACATCCGTTTCGCGCAGGATCGCTTTGATGAGTTCTGCGAGGTGTAAATTGAAATCATAACCCCATGAGCCGAGGTGCACGCCGGTCAACACGATTTCTTTCGCGCCGCCCTCCAGCGCGGATTGAATGTCGAGGATCACCTCGGCGATGAGGCGGCTTCGCGCCGCGCCGCGCGCCACGGTGGTGATGCAAAACGTGCATTGATTATCACAGCCATCCTGCACTTTGATGAAGGCGCGCGTGCGGCGATGCAACCCGGGCAGGGGGATGCGCGTGAGCGGTTCGAGATCGAAGGCTGTCGGGTGGAGGTGGAGGGCATCGGCAACGAGGAAGTCTTTTCGATCGTTCGCAACCACGCGGGCGACGTTCGGGAGGCTCAAGGCTTCGGCAGGTTGCAGGGTTGTCCAACAACCGGTGGCGACGATCTCGCCCACGCCGGCGCGCGCGATGCGGCGGATTTTGCCGCGCGATACCGACACGGCATCGTTCGTCACCGCGCAGGTGTTGACCACCGCCATGTCGGCGAGGTCTGCCGCGGCGACGATCTCATGCCCGGCGGCGCGGAAACCGCGCGCCATGTTTTCGATCTCGCTTTGGTTAAGCCGACAGCCGATGGTATCGAGGTAGATCTTCATGGCGTTTTTGCGAAATTGTCGAGGTAGGAAAATACCCGGAGATTAGAGACTGGAGTCTGGCTAAGCTAATCTTCCAATCTCCAGTGTCTGATTTTACGGTTGCATCACCACAAAATGGTCGAACGAAATATCCACGCCGGGCGTCGCGAAGGAGCCAGCCAGCAAGCCCACGTTCCCAGAGGCGAGTTCCGCATCGCTTGCCCCGGCGAGGAGTTGAAAATTCACATAAAACGTGAGCGAATCCCCGATGCAATCCGCCCGCAGGTGGTTGACTGCCGCGCCGGTCTGGATGCTCGGCGAGGCTTGCATCTCTCCCTGCCCGAGCAGGGTCGTTTTGCCTCCGATGAATTTGCCGATGGCGTAATATCCGTCGGTGGAGATGATGAAGAAATAGTAATCCCCGTTTTGATAGCGGCACATCAAGCCGGCGCGGTTTTCGTCGGGACCGTTGAGTTTGGTCGCATCCGCTTCGATGCGCGCGTCGCGCACATCCAATGCGGGAGTGGACCAGAAATTGAGTTGCGGCTGGCGGATCAGCATGCGATAACCGCCGTTGTGGTAATCCATGATGCCGCCGTCGTTGGCGAGGCGGTCCCAGCCGCTGGTGTTGGAGTCGAATTCATCTTGAAATAACACCGTGCCCGAAGGCGGGAGGGATGTTGCGGCAGTGGGCGCCGGACTGCATGACGCCGCCAAAAGGACGAGAACAAGGAGGAAATATTTTTTCACGGGCGGATTGTATCAGACGCGGGAGGCTACGGAAAATATTGCATCAGGATCGCGCTCGCCTGCTCGTTCCCCAGATCGCGGGCGAGGGACAATTCCTGAAAGGCGCGCGCGCGGTCGTTCGTTTGCAGATAGACCATGCCCAAGTGCAAATGCGCCAACGCATTTTGGTCGTCAAGTTCAAGCGCTTGGAGCAAATGCCTTTCGGCTGAAGCCATGTCGCCGTTGAGATACCACACCCGGCCGAGCGTATCCTCCGAAGCGGAGTTGTCGGGCTCGAGCGCCACGGCGCGTTGCGCGGCAGGAATGGCGATATCGTTCAGGTGGATTCCGTACTGCCCGCAGAATTCGGCGAGCGCGCGCCACGTTTGCGCATCGTCGGGCGCGAGTGTTGTCGCATATTGGAATGTCTCCAGCGCGCGGATGAGGTCGCCGTTCATGGCATAGGCGTATCCCAGTGAAAAATACCTCTGCGGATTTTGCGGGTCGAGCGATGCGGCGGCAAGATATTCAACCAACGCCTGCGACGAGTTGCCGACCCGTTCGAAGCGCAAGCCGCGCAACCCGCGCACGATGGGAGAGTTGGGATTCAATTCCAACGCGCGATCCAACGCCTCGCTTCCATCCGACCCGGTGTGCTGATTCGCCTCTCCCAGCCATGCCCACGCCTCGGCGTTTGACTCGTCCGCCTGCACCGCGGAGTCAAACGCGTGACGCGCAAACACCCATTCCTCCACCAGCGCAAGCCCGCTGCCGATGACGACGAATTGTTCCGAGGGCGATTCCTGGAGTTGAGCGAGGTTCAACGTGGCGCGCAAAGTCTGCGCTGGCGGATCAAACCGGGGGTCGAGTTGTGAAGCGGTGAGGAGTTCTCTCGACGCGGCGGATGGATTCGTAAGGGTCAGCAAAAGTCCCAGCCGGTAATGCGCCGAAGCGTCGCCCGGTTGTCGCGCAAGATACGACTGCAAATATTCCACAGCGCGCGGAAAGTCGCCCTGGGTTTCCATCGCATACGATAATCGTTGATACAGCCCGGGTAAAAAATCGGTTTGTTGCAACCCTTGCGTCCAGACCTCGATAGCGCCGTTCGCATCATCGTTCAAGAAGCGGACATCGCCCCATGCCGCCCAGCCCTCCGGTGAAAGGGCGTTTCGTTCGTTTGCGCGGCGATACGTTACCTCTGCTGTTGCATAATCGCCTTCGTGAAAGTAGGCGTGCCCGGCGAGTTCGTACAGGTCGGCGCGCCACGGGAGTTTATGCGCGGCGTTCAGGTAGTGTGCCGCTTTTTCCGAGTAGTCGTCTGCTTTCACCGCATTGCCGATCTCCGCATACCCATCCGTGACGATTGGAATAACCACGGCGAGCAGGAGCAAAAGCAGAATGGCGATAACGCGCGAACCTGTTCGAGACATGTGAGAAATTATAGCCCCGGATCACACAACGACGTTAACGCTCCTGTAACCCGGGGGATGACGCCAGAAATTCCCAAGTGGAATATAAGCGTTCTCGTCATGACGGAGTTGTTGAGGAACACGTTCGATTTTTTCACGACCACCGGCGGAAGCCTGATCTATCAACTCGTGCTGTTGTTTTCGGTTGCCTGGGCGTTGACCTCCGCGTACTTGCATTGGCGGTCGAGCGAATTCCCGCAGGCGCGGCGCACAATCCTCGGGCTTTCCCTGCTGTTCCTCGCGCGCATTGCGTTATTTGGGGTGTCGTTGGCTGGGAGCGGCGGGTTGGTGAATTTTTCGGTCGTCCTGCCGCCGTTGGATCGCGCGATCACGCTTTTTTCCCTGCTGTGGATGATCTGGCTGTGGAATTTTCCCGAGCCCAGCCGCGCTCCCGATGCGATCACCGGCTTGTTGAGCATTCTGCTCGCGGCGGGATTGGGGCTTAGCCTGGTGGCGTATGCGCAGGATTTCACCCGTCCCGACTTTAACCGCACGATCAATGATGGCCTCTGGCAGTTGGCGAGCATTGCCACCGCCTGTTTCGGGTTGTTGTTGCTTGCCCTGCGCCGACCGAATGGCGCAATCTACGGCTTGGCAGTGCTGATCCTTGCGTTGGCGGGGCATCTTTTATACGTGATGTTCGGGCGCTTCGAGGGGAATTTCCCCGGCGCCGTGCGCCTCATGTACATTGCGGCATATCCCATTCTCACCACCCTGCCACAGCGCTTCCCCGCCCCGGTGAAAGGTCCCACCTCCGTCAAACAACACGCGCCCGTGGATGAACGCCGGCGCTACAGCACCGACCCGAAGACCTTCCACGCCCTGCTGGGGCTGGCTGGCGAATCCAGCGCCGACCGTTTGAGTCAAGCCATTACGCGCGCCATCGCGCAGACGATGCTTGCCGACCTTTGTTTTTTGATCTACCTGACCGACAACAAAAACCAGATCCAAATCGCGAGCGGATACGACCTCATCCGCGAGGAAGCCCTCGAAGGCGGAAGCCTGAACAAGGGCATGATCCCCATGCTCACGAACGCGTTGCAACGCGGGCGTCCGCTGCGGTTGCCATCCTCCAGCACTTCGGCGGATATCAAGGGGTTGAGCGACCTGCTGGGTTTGCAAAGCCCCGGTCATATTTTGAGCGTGCCCATCGTCACCCCGGAAAAAGATTCGCTGGGCGGCGTGTTGTTGCTCTCGCCCTACTCGAGCCGTTTGTGGAGCGCGGAAGACCAGGCCT
>CAYPCK010000205.1:0-5173 GCA_964409185.1 uncultured Anaerolinea sp.
CGAAAGCAATCGGCGCGGAGGGACCCAACTACCTGAATGTCTGCCTGCTCTTCGAGTGCGAGACGCCGCTCGGGGAGTTGAAGGAGAGGGTGATCGCCTCGATCGAATCCGCGTTGGGGCGCGTGCGCGGGGCAAACAAGTTCGCCGCGCGCACCATGGACATCGACATCGTGCTCTTCGACGACTTGGCGCTGGACGAGAAGAATTGGGAGTTGCCGTACGTCGTCATTCCGCTTGCAGAAATTTTCCCGGATTTCAACAATCCCGTCCGCGGCGAAACGATCAAAGAAACGGCAACGCGCCTCCGCCAGACAACCCGTATGGAGGCGCGTCGAGGGGTATTCGATTGACGGGGTGAAGCAGGTTGACGGTCAGAATTGAAGCGGTTTCGATCCGCGGCTGATGTTCTCCAAAAACTCCTGCCGCGTTGCCAGGTTCGCGCGGAACGAACCGTGCATCGCCGAGGTGGTCATGCGCGCATCATGTTTTTTCACGCCGCGCATCATCGAACATAAGTGCATCGCCTCGACCACCACCGCCACGCCGTGCGGCTCGAGGGTGTGTTGGATGAAATCGGCGATCTGGCGGGTCATGCGTTCCTGCACCTGCAGGCGGCGCGCGTACATATCCACAATGCGGGGAATTTTCGACAAGCCGATCACCTTGCCCGCCGGCATGTACGCCACGTGCGCGCGCCCGACAAACGGGAGCATGTGATGCTCGCACAAACTGTAGAACTCGATATCGCGAACGACGACCATCTCATCGTAGTTGATGTGGAACAACGCGCCGTTGATAAACCGTTCGGGGTCGGTGCTATAGCCGCTCAAGAGTTCGGCGTACATGCGCGAGACGCGTTCGGGCGTGTTCTTCAACCCTTCCCGCTCGGGGTCCTCCCCCACCGCCTTCAACAATTGCAACACGCTCGTCCGCGCGGATTCAAAATCAATCGAGGCGTTCGGCGGATTGGTTTTGTTCTCTTCCGTCCTATCAAAATCCATGCTCACTCCTTCCAACCACCAGCCCGGCGAATGCGCCGGGCTGGATTTCTTTCGATGTTTGTTCAGCCCACGATCGGTTCGATCAATCCGTATGAGCCGTTCCTCCTTCGATACAGAACCTGGATCGAGTTCTTTTCAGCGTTGAAGAAGATGAAGAAGTTATCGTGCCCAAGCAGGCGCATCTGTTCCACCGCCTCGTCTTCATTCATGGGCATCACAATGAACTTCTTGCGCTTGGCGATCAACGGCAGGAGTTCGCCGGTCTCATCAACGGGCCAGTCTTCGGGCTCCACCACTTCCGCCGCCGAACGACCATCGCCGCGGCCCCGATAATGTTTCCCTTTGTAGCGCTCCACCTGCCTCTGCATTTTCTCCACGGCGGCGTCGAACGCGGCATGCAGGTCGTCGGAGCGTTCCTCCGTCCGCAATAGGAACCCCTTTCCGCGAACGGTCACCTGAGCCACCTGCCGGTCCCCCGCCTGTCGCGCCGCTTTTTCATGCGCCAGCTCGATATGGATTTCATCAATTTCCTGAAGGTGGCGTTCGAGTTTGGCGGCTTTCTTTTCGACGTACTCGCGGGTGTTATCGGTCAAACGCATGTTTCGGGCCTGAACATCGATTTTGCCAGACATGGAAACCTCCTGAAATTGTGATATCAATGGCAATTTGCCATTGTCAAACACGATTCAGATCATGATGTGAAAGTGCGCGCGCAATGGTCAGCGCATACACCGCCAGCGCGCCCGCGGATAACAACGCAGCGGTCGCCGCGGCAATCGTGGAACCCGTCGTCGCCACATCGTCCATCAACAGGATGGTCTTCCGCTTCACCACCGACGGGTCAGCCTGATACGCCTCCCGCACGTTTTCGCGGCGTTGGGCGATATTCAGCCCGACCTGCGAGCGCGTCTCACGGACCTTTCGCAACCCATGCGGGGCATACATCAAGCCAAGTTCGTACGAAAGCGGCTGCGCGACCAGCGCAACTTGATTATATCCCCGCTCTCGCAACCGCGCTTTTCCCAACGGAGCGGGGATCAAAACGTCTACCTCCCAAGCCAGCGAGCAAACGAAGCCAGCCATTTGCAGGGCAAGTGAATCCGCCAGCCCGATATTCCTTCGATACTTGATGGTATGCAAGGCGTTCTGCAGCGGAGAATCAAAAACCGCCCACGAACGCATTAGACGATACGCGGGCGGGTTCGATTCGCATTTTTCACAGCGGCCCGCCCCACGAGTGGGGATTCCGCACGTCTCGCAAAATGGAGCGCGGATCTGCGGAACGCGAGACTGGCAATCCGCACACCAGCGCGCGCCGGGCTTGCCGCACCCTCCGCAAATGGGAGGAAAGAGGAGGTCCAGCCCGCTCCAGGCCCATCGGTACAAGCGATACGACCACGGAATTTTGTTCAAAGCTGCGAGGCGGTTTTGTGTTTATAAAGTCGCGTAAATGTTGAGCGCCGCGGGTGTGAGAATGATGATCATGATGGACGGGAAGATCAACAACGCCATCGGAATGATCATCTTCACCGGCGCTTTGTGCGCCGCTTCTTCCGCCAGTTGACGGCGCTTCACGCGCATCTGGTCCGATTGAATGCGGAGCACGCGCGCCATGCTCACGCCCAGCATTTCGCTTTGAATGATCGCGGCAACAAAACTCGACATCTCCGGTATTCCCAGCCGGTCCGCCATGGTTTTCAGGGCTTCGCGGCGCGTCTTACCCAACTGTACTTCTCGAATGGTCCGCGCAAAGGCGAGGGACAACTCGTTCTCCCACTTTTCGCTGACTTTCGCCATGGCGGCGTCGAATCCCAGCCCAGCCTCCACGCAGATGGTCAACAAGTCCAGCGCGTCGGGCATGGCTTTTCGCACCTCGGTCTGACGGCGCGTAATTCGACTGGTCAGGATCAGATGCGGCAGGAAAAAACCGCCAAAGATGGATCCGCCAATATAAAGGAAATTGTTGGTAGGGTCCGGCGTGGGCGACAATGCCATCATGGTGATCATGAACCCGCCCAGCAGGACAGCCAAAATAAAGCGGATCGCAAGGAACGTCGGCGCATCCACGGGCCAGGGGTTGCCAGCCAGTTCGAGGTTACGAGCCGTATCCTGAATCATTTTCTGCGGGGTGAATCGCGCAGAGAATTCACCCAGCCGCCGGATGGATGGAATTAGAACCCGCTCGCTAAAGGTCTGTGATAGCTCGATCTCCTCCAGGGACGCCACTTCGCCGCGCTGGATGAACTCAGCAAGTCGGTCTTGCAAGGGGTCGTCCGATTCTCCCTGGGCAGAGGCGTTCGCGCGGACGCTAAAGATCACAACGGCAATAATGGCAAGAAGGACGACAACGCCAAAGATTAGTAATCCAACGCTCATATTACACCTCGATATCCGCGATCTTCATCATGATGAAATACCCCAGCGAGATCATGCCGACAATAACCGCAACCGCAATGATTCCACAAAAAGGCTGTGGCAAGCCTCCGCGGTCGTCGAAAAAGCCACCAAGGTATTCGGGGCTGACGAAATAAAGAGCCAGACTCAAGAATACAGGAATTAACGACAGCACCGTGCCGGATGTCCGCACCGAGGCGGTCAGAACACGTATCTCTCCTTTGATGCGCACCCGCTCGCGAATGGTAAAAGAAATCGTATCGAGGATTTCAGAGAGGTTTCCGCCGACCTCGCGTTGCACGTTGATCGCGGTGATCACAAAATCGAGGTCATCGCTTGGGATGCGGCGAAGCAGATTGTCCAGCGCTTTTTCCTGAGGGATACCGATCTGCATTTCCTGAACCAGCCTCCGAAACTCGTCCGAGATCGGGGATGGCAGTTCCCGACTGACCGCCTCCATGGCTTGCATGGTTGAATACCCCGCCCGCAAACCGTTCACCATGAGGTTCAGCATATCCGATAGCTGGTCGTTGAATTTATACAACCTCAGGGTTTGTTGCCGCTTGACGTAGAACCTCGGCGCAAAAAAACCAATGACTCCGCCGATCACCGCAGAGATCCAGATGGGCTGGAGGAGAAATCCCATAACGGCGACGGCGATGGTGGAGATAAAAACCAGCGCGTAATATTCAGATACCTTGAACTTCAGGTCGGCGCGCGCCAATTCGCGTGCAACCCGGTCGCCCCACGAAGATTTAGCCACCCGCCGGTTCAGCCATTCCGTGACCACAGCGCCGCGCGAGGCATCGTCCGCGCGCGGTTTATCGTCCTCCAGGAATTGCCCGAGGCGCTCCTCAACAAGAGACCGCTCGCTCACCACGGTCACGACCGCACCTATGATCAGGAGAACCAGGAGGAGAATGCCCCCGCCCAGCAAAATGACAGGATTCATTAAATAGTCACCTGCGAATCCAAACTAGTAACGACGCCTTTCACCGATGCCAAATATCGAGGGCGGCAAATTAATTCCGGCTGCCTCGATTTTATCCATGAATTTCGGCCGCAAACCCGTCGGGCGCAGGCGACCCACGATCTGACCGTTCTCGATGCCGGTTTGTTCGAAGACAAATATATCGGTCATGGTAATCACATCGCCTTCCATGCCGCTGACTTCCGTGATATTAGTCACTTTGCGCGTCCCATCGCGCATACGCTCCTGATGGCAAATGACGTCCACCGCTGAAGCAATCTGCTCGCGGATGGCGCGCGAGGGCAGGTCCATGCCCGCCATCAGAGTCATCGTTTCAAGGCGGGAAAGCGTGTCTCGCGGACTATTCGAGTGAAGAGTGGTCATGGAGCCGTCGTGGCCGGTGTTCATCGCCTGCAACATATCGAGAGCCGCTTCATCGCGGATCTCTCCAACCACGATGCGGTCTGGGCGCATACGCAAGGCATTGATCACCAATTGGCGAATCGTAATTTCACCGCGTCCTTCGATGTTGGGTGGCTTGGATTCCAAAGTCACCACATGTTCCTGGCGAAGCTGCAATTCCGCCGCGTTTTCGATGGTCAAAATCCGTTCATCGGCGGGGATGAAACTGGATAGCACGTTGAGCAGGGTTGTCTTTCCTGAACCCGTACCGCCTGAAATCACCACATTCAAACGAGATTCCACACACGCCTTTAGGAATTGCACGCCTTCGGAAGACAGCGACCCAAACTGAATGAGCTGATCCACCGTGATTGGGTTTCTTGAAAATTTACGAATTGTCAGCACC
>CAYPCK010000206.1:0-5172 GCA_964409185.1 uncultured Anaerolinea sp.
ATCTTCAGAAACGCGGGGAAAATTGGCGTAAAGAAAATATTTCTTGGATTGTTATCCTCCGAGACTCGCGCGCAAACCTTGGATGGAATTCTGCGTCCGGTGCGACAGCCCGAATGGTGGCAGGGGGACTCGAAGTATCATCCGCCCGCCTACACCGAACCCGCTTCAAACCTGCAGGGACGGCTGGTCGCCGGTGAGTTCGTTGTTACCGCCGAGATAACGCCTCCCCTCTCCTCTTCGACAGACAGGTTGATTCGCAACATCGAAATGGTCAAGTCGCTGGTTACTGCCATCAACTTTACGGATAATCAATCCGCGACGCCGCGCATGTCGTCGTGGGCTTGCAGTCAGGTGGCAATGAATCAGGGCGCGGAGCCTGTCCTGCAAATGTCGGCGCGCAACCGCTCGCGCGGAAGCGTGCAAAGCGAGATCATCGGCGCGACCGCGCTGGGCGTGCGGAATGTGCTGTGCGTGACGGGCGACAGCGCGAAGATGTCCCCTTCCCCGCGCGACCAGATGGATATCAACGATTTGGATGCGATTCAAATGTTGTGGGTTTTGCGTCGAATGCGCGACGAAGGGAAATATCTCGATGGGCGCGAGATCAAGAATCCGCCGATGTTCTTCCTCGGCGCGGCGGCTTCGCCGTTTTCATCGAATGTAAAATTTCAGGCGCTGCGCGAGCAGAAGAAGGTCAACGCGGGCGCGCAGTTCTTCCAAACGAATTTGATCTTCGATGTGAACGGCATGGAAACCTGGCTGAACGAACTGGCGAAGAGAAATGTGCTGGATAAAGTTTTCATTCTGGCAGGAGTGACGCCCATTAAGAGCTTGAAGATGGCGCAAAAACTGGCGGGGGTCCCTGGCGTGTCTTTGCCAAAGAATGTTTTGCAACGAATTGAGATTGCGGACAGATCAGGTAACGCACAGGAGGAGGGAATCCAGATCGCGCTCGAAGTCATTGGTAAAATCAAGACCTACGAAAAACAAGGCATTCACGGAATCCATTTGATGCCCGTGGGTTGGGATGAGATCATTCCGCGAATTGTCATAGAGGCGGGGCTGGCGCCGAAGCATTTATTATTTGACAATACCGCAAGGGAGTTGAACCATGCACACTATCTTGAAAAGTAATTCCAAGACGGTGACCATCGGTCACGATAAGCCGTTCGTCATCATCGGCGAAAAAATCAACCCGACGGGAATCAAAAAGCTGGGTCAAGCATTGGTCGACCAGAATTTCGATTACGTCAAATATCTCGCTCAGCGACAGGTGGCGTGGGGCGCGGATGTGTTGGATGTGAATGTCGGACATCCGCAAATTGACGAGGCGGCGGTCATGCCGAAAGTGGTGGCGGCGATCCTCGAGGTGGCAGACGTGCCGCTGTGCATTGATTCAAATGAACCAAAGATCCTTGAAGCGGGCTTGAAAGTCACGCCTGGTAAGCCGCTGGTGAACTCGGTCAACGGCGAAGATAAACAACTCGCAACAGTTTTACCTATTGTCAAAGATAGAGGAGCCGCCGTTATTGGAATGGCAATTGGAAATGAAGGTATCCCACCCACCGCGGAGGGACGTCTCGCCGCGGCGGGGAAGATCATCGAACACGCGGCGAAGATGGGAATCCCTGCGGAGGACATCATCATTGACCCGCTGGTGATGACGGTCGGTCACAACAGTCAGGCAGGGCTGGTGACGTTGAAGTCCATCGAATTGATCAAGAAGGAATACGGGGTGAACATGAGTCTCGGAGCGAGCAATGTATCGTTTGGTCTGCCCGACCGCCATTCGGTGAACGCTGCATTTTTAGCATTGGCAATTCAGGCAGGTGTGACTTGTTCCATCACCGATGCGATCAAGTTGGGAAATTCCATCAAAGCGATAGACTTGTTACTTGGCAAGGACCCAAATTCAATCCGTTATTTGAAATATTTCCGTATGACGGAGAAGTTGAGGGAGGAGGAGAGTAAGAAGTAATTGGTAAGTGATGGAGGAGAATTAGTGGAGTGGAGAATTGACGGGTGAGAGGTTGGAGATTAGAGACTGGAGATTGGTGGGCTTCGGTGGTCGAGTAGCCCGAACAGCAGTGAGGGCGTACCGAGACCACAAGTAAGCAAAGAAACTTCCCTTACAAAATCGTCCTTGATTCCTGTTGGTTTCGATACGACGGCGGACGAACACCGCCGTCTACTCAACCAACGGAATGCTCCTGGAATTCAAATTCAAAACATTCCCCTCTATTTCAAGGACATCATTCTCAAACCCGAAGAAACTCCAAAATGTGACTTGGGATTGATTCGCCTCCAGTATCACCGAGATGGCGTGTTCTTTGTGGGCGTAATATCGTGACCGCCAGCCGCGCGTGGAGTTGGGATCGGCGCGGACGAGGGAGAAATTGCCGTTGCCTTCTGCTAACCCAATTTGCATCTTGCTTTTCATTCCATCCAACAATAGTAAAACCGAATTATCTTTTTGCTCAAAAGGGTAATCAGCGAGCAACCACTGCAACGCATATCGATGCGATTCGTTCGCATTGAGATTATCAATCACCAGCCAGCGATCACCTTCAAGCGCTATAACCGTCCGTTTATGGGATACAGGTTTATAGCCATCATGCTCGCCCTGCCAGAGATTTTTATCGTGCTTGAGAACTTTGCCCTTCGACCAATTCGTCCACGTGAAGCGGCTGAGCATGGTCATTTGGTCGTTGCCATCTACGGTGACGGTGTTGTGAACGGAAGTGCGAGCAAGTCCGTTACGCCAGACGCCTTGTCCGCTGTAGAGGTAGGTTCCCGCGTCAATGGCGATGTTATGGCCGTATAACCACAAGTCCACGTGGAGTTGATCGGCGTGGGAGGGGCGGGAGGTGAAGTCGGTGCAGTGGATGAGGGCTTTGCTGTTTGTATTGCGGAGGATGTAGACTCCTCCATCGGGAAATGATGATGGAGATTTTTCCCTCACCTCTACCCTCTCCCGCTGGGAGAGGGAGTCATGACCACACAACCAAAACAAATCCTCATCCCATTCACCAGGTTCGAAGAGGCATTCGCCTTTGGTGATGTACCAACCCAACTGCAACAGCGGACGGTAATCGGTGAAATCGCAGTTGTTGAGGGGCAGGACCAACGCGCCATCGTTTGAGCCGTAGACGGGCATTTGTCCAGTTTGGGGGTCAATAAGTTGGGAGAGGTATTCGAGGGAGACAGAGATTGAGGAGTGAAGAGAATTGGAGAATTGTAAATTATTGAATTTGGCTAGTTGTATTGCGTAAAGATAAACATGAAGAATAAAACGATGGTAGTTGAGGGAGTACATGGAGTAACTGCCATCGGGGAAAATCTGTGCGGAGGCTTCACCTTCAAGGAGTTTACGCCCGAGTGACAGATATTTTTCTGAGTCTTTCAATTCAGGAAAGAGCAGACCAACCATCCATAAGCCGAAGGCTTCGCTGATGGTGTGGTTGCTCCGTGTGGAGATGGCGTAACCGATGTTCTTGTAGATGCGTTCGGCTTGGGCGGCAACGTAAAGAATAAATTGAGATTTTCGCTGAGGAGTGGAAGATGGAGAATTGGAGAATTGGGAGAATCCGAACGTCCACGCCATGAGGCGGAGGGCGATCTCTTGCCCGTCCATCCAGTTAGCACCAGTGTTGGGAAAGTTGTGTTGCGCCCAGTCTTCGATGAGAGTCCAGAAGGCTTCGGGGTATTTTTCGTCGTGAGTGACGGCGTAGGCGCGGACGAGGGTGTAGACAAAGGCGAAGCGATTCGGTTCCCAGATGAATTTGATGTCGGTGTCGGAGTCGTCGGGGATTTGTGACCAATGTAAATTTACTGGAGACTCGAGACTGGAGACTGGGTCGGCGTGCCAGTTGGGAGGAAAACCCGTTTTTACGAATTCATGCGCAAAGTATTTGAGTTCGCCGTTCAAGATTCTATTAGCTTCATCAACGGCGGTTTGGGGATTCCATGGAATGTTTTCTGGTAATCCATTGGGCATTTGTAACATAGGGCGAGAGGACCTCGCCCCTACGTATTTCTTATAACCGTTCCACTCACCTCTTGGCATTTGGAGGCGGATCAATCCCGTGCGGAGGCGGAAGGCGTAGAGGAGGCGGAACAGCGTCCAACGCGGACCAAGTTCACGGTAGAGCGAAGCGAGGTTTTTGATTTTCATCAGATAAAAGATTTTTTTACCACAAAGGTCACAAAGTGTCACAAAGGAAAACCGTGAGTTAAGAATCCTTAGCGCCCTTCGTGTCCGTCGTGGTTAAAGATTTTGCGTGTCGCGAGAGGAGAATCCAAATAAGCGGAAGTCCCAAAATAATTAATGGCGGGGCGAGGCGGCTTCCCATTGACCATTCAAATGAAAGCGCTCCAGCAAGAAGCGTGAGCGAAATGTACAACGCGCTGATTTTTGCGTGAGTGTAGCCGCCGATGACGAGTCGTTGATAGAGATGCGTGCGGTGCGATTCGAAAACATTCTCGCGGTTGAGCGCGCGGCGAATGAACGTGACGCCCGCGTCCATGATGAACGTCCACATGAGGAGCGTGCCGAGCATGAGCGCGTCGCCGCCTTGCGTGGCGGAGAGCAAAGGAAACACCGCAAAGGTGTAGCCGAGAAATGTGCTGGCGACATCGCCCATGAAAATTTTTGCGGGCGACCAGTTGTGACCGAGGAACCCCAAACTGCTTGCGGCAACGACCAGCGCAAGCGAAAACACAAAGTCATTGCGCGTGTTCGCGGCGAGCAACATCCAGCCGAGCGCGCCCGCGAATGCCACACCGCCCGCGATGCCGTCAATGCCGTCCATGAAGTTGTAGGCGTTGGTGAGTCCGACGATCCACAAAAACGTGATGACGATTCCCACCACGCCCAACTGCAATTCGCCGAACAGCGGAATCGTGACGACCTTGAAATATCCCAAGCCATAGATCGAGACCGCCGCGACGACTCCCTGCACGGCAAAGCGGACGCGCGGCGAAAGCGAATGGGTGTCGTCGCGCCAGCCGAGAATCGCGATGACAATGCCACAGCCGAGATACACCAGCATGTGGCTGAGTTCCACATCCACCATCGCCAATACGGCTGAACCAAGCGTTAGGACGACGATCGCCAGCCCCCCGCCGCGCGGCGTCGGTGTGACGTGCGAACTGCGCTGGTTGGGGTGATCC
>CAYPCK010000207.1:0-5153 GCA_964409185.1 uncultured Anaerolinea sp.
TTCCCTATTCCCGAAACTACAGGTGCAGATGTTTTACGATTCTTAATGGAAGAGCAAGGGTTGACTCAATCTGATTTACCCGAAGTAAGTTCTCAGGGCGTTGTTTCAGAAGTATTGAATGGCAAACGCGAGTTAAACGTCCGCCAGATTCGCGCACTGGCAAATCGATTCAACGTCTCGCCCGCGGCGTTTGTATAAACCATGAACTTCACCGACTATCAAACCAAATCACGCGCCACCGCCAAATACCCCGTCATCGGGCATGGCGTGATCTACCCCACGCTCGGACTCGTCAACGAGGCGGGGGAAGTGGCGGGCAAGATCAAGAAAGTGTTCCGCGACAAGGACGGCGAGATCAGCGCCGAAACGCGCGAGGCGCTCAAAGCCGAACTCGGCGACGTGCTGTGGTACATCGCGCAGGTCGCCACCGAGTTGGACTTGTCGCTGGACGAGATCGCCGAGGCGAATATCGCGAAGTTATTAGATAGATTGGAACGCGGGAAGATTAAAGGGGATGGAGACAATCGTTAGCGGTTGGTGGTTGGTGGTTGGTGGTTGAAAGTAGATGGCATGGTTAACTACCAACCGTCAACCATCAACGGTCTCGACCATAATCACACAATTTCTTGATCGGGCACTTCTCACACATCGCTTTGCGCGCGGCGCAGATTTCGCGTCCGAGGCGGATGATGTTCAAGTGCGCGGCGTAATACGTCTCAGGAGGAAATACACTTTCCAAATGCGGATGCGCCTGCTCGACGGTCATCTTTTCAGGGCGGAGTCCGATGCGACCCGTCACGCGGTAGACGTGCGTATCCACGGGAAAAGCGGGAATATCCAACGAAAAACACAACACAATCGCGGCGGTCTTCGGTCCCACGCCGTTGAATTTGGTCAGCCAATTCCGCGCTTCATCCGCTGACATCTTTTTCAGGAACGACAGATCCAGATTTCCGCGTTCCTTGGTGATGGCTTTCAACACCTGCTGAATGCGCGGTCCTTTTTGATTCGCCAGCCCCGCGGGACGAATCGCTTCGATCACATCTTTCGTTTTCGCGTCGCGTACCGCTTCCCACGTTGGGAATTTGGTTCGCAACGCATCGAAGGCGCGGTCGCGGTTGACATCGTTCGTGTTCTGCGAAAGGATGGTCGAGACCAGTTCGTCAACGGCGGGCAACGGGTTGCGCCAGACAGGCTTGCCATAAAACTCAAGCAACTTCTCGTGGATTTTTACCGCTCGTTTCGCAAGCGAAGTCATACGTAGCCAGCCTCCTTGATGAGCCGTAACGTGTTTTTTACAACCTCACGATGCTTATCGGGAATATACTCATCGAACATCGCCGCGGTGAGACGGTACAACGTGAGCGCCGCCGCGCCGCGGGCTTGATACTGAGCCGGCGGCGAGTCAAGCCCCCACGCCGCGCGGAAAGCGCTCACCCACTTCGTATCGCGCCCGACTGATTCCTGAATCAGATCGAAGAATTTATTCTCACTGGTCATCATCAAGCCTCGTTGCACCATCACCGCTTCGGGTAGATGCTTGACCAGGCCCCACACCGAATACAACACGGTGGACTCGTGTCCGCGCGCCAGCCCGCTCAACACTTTACGCGCTTCCTCCGCGCAGCGCATCACCTGCTCCGCGGCAAACTCATCCGCGGCGGGTTGCAACACAGAAAAATCAAACTCTTTTGCTTGTTTCTGTAATTTCGCCAGCGAGCCGTCTTTGTCCAACACGATGTTCATCCCGCGCAAACCCGGCACTGCCCAGATCGCGCGGCGCGGATTCGTCAACGCGGCGCATTCGTCCTCAAGCAGGACATGCTTGAGGCTGACCAGTTTGCCGCCGAGGTATTTCAATGTGTAGCGGTCATATTCGTCTTTGGGAGGTTTGCTGACGAAGATGTCGAAGTCAACATCGCTGTATTTCGATTCCTGTCCGCGCGCATAACTGCCCGTGATACCCACGCCAACGACAGCAGACGAGTCTATATGTTCGAGAACTGATCGAATGAATGAGTCCGATAAAGTCACTACTTTTCCACCCTCCCACTCTCCACGTTCCACACTTCCGCCTTTTCAACAAATTCATCCGCGAACAATTTCAAGTCCGTCGTGGTGAACAACACCTGCTCGGTCGCACTCACGTACTTCAACAGATCGGCGCGGCGTTGCCGATCCAATTCCGCCATCACTTCATCGAGCAGGATGACGGGCCACTCGCGCGTGCGCTCCTTCATCCAACTTACTTCGGCGAGTTTCAACGCAAGCAACGCGGTGCGCACCTGCCCGCGCGAGCCGTAGTTGCTCAGATCAATGTTGTTCGCGAGAAAACGCAGGTCGTCGCGATGCGGACCGACCGTTGTCACGCCACGCGAAATTTCCTCGCCCCGCAATGCCTTCAAACGCGCGCGAAACCCATCTTCGATCTCATCGAGTTCCAATCGCGAACGGTCAACGGCGGTATCTATTTTCAAACCGAGTTGCCCATTCGGTTTGGGAAGCGGGTCGAAGGCGGGGTCGTACGAGAGGCGGAGAATCTCACTACCGCGAGTCAACTCGAAATGGACGCGCGAGGCGAGGCGTTCGATCTGCTGGACGGCTTCGATCCTCCACAGAATGATCTGCGAGCCGAGACGGGTCAACGAGTCATCCCACACGTCGAGTTGATCCGCGTTCCCCCCGCGTTCCCCCAGCATTTTGAGGAGCGCGTTGCGTTGCGTGAGCGCCTGATTGTATTCCCCCAACACGCGCGCATACGCCGGTGTGGACTGCGCCAGCGCGAGGTTGAGATAGCGGCGGCGGTCATCCGGCGCGCCTTCGATGATCTGCGACATCTGCGGGACGAAGATGACCGCGTTGAAATGACCGATGGCATCGTTGACGGGTTTCTTCGCGCCGTCAATCAAAATTTCCTTGCGTAGGCGTTGACCGTTAATACCCGTCGGTTCGAGGATCAGGCGCGCTTCGAGCTTGTGCCGGTTCCGCTCTTTTTGATACTCGGCGACCAGCCGCGCGACCGCCAGCGGATTCTTCGCCTCGTGAAAGTTGACGAGTTGCCGGTCGGCATGGGTTTGAAACGACGTGAACGCCGCCAGGAAATAAATGGCTTCGAGCACGGTGGTCTTGCCTTGCGCGTTGGCGCCGGTGAGCAGAACAACCTGTTGCGGCAGGTCGAGGTCCAACCTGGCAAAGTTGCGGAAGTTGGTAAGGGAGAGGTGTTTTAGGAACATGGTTACAGGTTGAAGGGTGAAGGTCGCAGGTCAATGGTTGGCTTTTGACCTTCGACTTGAAACGTTCGACCCTAAAGAATCAGCTCCAATTCGATTTCATCCCTCAACGGGATGTGGTTTTGCCCGATTACGGGAATCTCCGGCTTGAGTTTCCGCGTCTCATTCAGCGCGCCGCGGCGGACAGCGACCAGTTCAAAATCGCGGCGTTGGTAAAAGCCGAGCGTGTACAGGTTGTCGTTGGTGGTGACGAGGAACACGCGCCGGCACTTTCGGTGTTTCGCGTCCTCGATCACCTTCCTCAACAGCATCGTGCCGATGCTTTGCCCTTCTTTCATGCCGTCTAGCGAGGTCACTTCACACTCGTCGTTCGTTATGCGGAAGATAATCAAGCCATCCCAGAACCCATCAACCTCAACGATAAACCCCTCCACATCTTCGGGGTAATGACGGGCGCCGTGCGTGATTATGAATTCACCACTCCATTGCTCGTTCCAAAACTGGCGCAGGCGCGGCAGGTCTTCTGCAGTGAGGCGGCGGATGTTGCTCATCGGATCGAATTACGCAGTATGCAATACGAAGTACAGCGTATTGGAAATTTTCTAAACCTCTTGCTCCGCATCCACCTGCTGTTCGGGTTGCCAGACGCGCGTGGCGCGTTCGGTGAACAAGATTCCGTTGAGGTGGTCGATCTCGTGTTGAAAAATGCGCGCCAGCCAGCCTTTGGCTTTGATCTTGACCGGCTTGCCATGACGGTTCATCGCCTTTACGTGCACTTCGGCGTGACGTTCCACCTCGCCGACCAAACCGGGGATGGAAAGACAGCCCTCCACGCCCATCAGCGTTTCTTGTGAGGCTTTCACAATTTCAGGGTTGACCACCGCCCACACTTTCTTCGGCGCATCTTCTTTTTCCTCATCTTCCTCCTTTTCATAATATTCGATCACAGCGATCCGTTCCGAGAGCCCGATCTGCGGCGCGGCAAGCCCGACGCCCGGCGCCTCGCGCATGGTTTCCACCATGTCATCGAGCAGGGTGTGCAGGTTTTTATCGAATTGTGTCACCGCCCGGGCTTTTCGTTTCAGCACCGGGTCGGGCAACGTGACGATCCTACGCAGAGCCATTATTCTGATTCCTCTTGTTTTCTTCATCTTTTTTGAACTCATCGGCGCTCAAATGGTACGTGGCAAGCCATTCCGCCATGCGCTCGCGTTCGGTGGCTACCATGGCTTGATTCTTTTTCGCGATGCGCGCGTCGCGGCGCCGGTCGATATCCGATTGCACGCTGGCGGGGTCGAGCACATCTTCGAAGATGAGTTTGTTGCCGCCCACCGTGATGTACACATGCCCGAAATTGAATATATTGCCGAGGAATCCGACGCGCTCATACTTCGTGCCGAGAATGTTCTCGAGCTGGGCGGCGTTGCGCGATTCCGTGCCGAAGGGTTTGCGGTCCACATCAATGATCTGGTCGGCGGTCACTTCGTACGTGTCGTTGCTCCAGTCCATGAGTTTATACCCAAACCAGACCGCCAGCAGGAACATGCCGCCGAGGCAAAACAACGCAAACACATCGATGGACAGTCCGCCCGCCAGCGAGAGGAAGACATCTTCCGGATTCAGCAACAATTGATAAAGGCGCGCGAGGAACAAACCGAATGCGGCAAAAAAACCGACGATCGGCAGCCACGCGTCGATGACCAACACCACCCAGTGCTTGCGATAGACCACCCCTTCGCCGGTTTCGTACCTCAGTTTGAGCGTGTTCGAGCCGAGCAGTTTCATCAGCCACGCGTTGCGAGGCTTGGACACCGAGGCGGTCGGCTGGCTTGAATCAGCCGCAGGCTTGGCGGGAAGCGGAATCCCGAGGCGCTTGCGGATGGCATCCTTGGCCAGGTTGGCGGCGATCCGCCGCAGCCAGCC
>CAYPCK010000208.1:0-5142 GCA_964409185.1 uncultured Anaerolinea sp.
TCATCGTCCTGCACGACGGTCACAATCATGGGTTGCTCGCCGCGCGGATCGTCGCAACCATTGTTCCAATACTACAATCCCAGGGGTTTGAGTTTGTTACCGTCAAACAAATGCAGGGCGGGAAGACCGTAGAAAGCGCAGGATAGTATGACAACCTTGGAAGACTTCACGAAAAATCTTCTCCTGCTGATGGAAGAGACGTTCGAATCGAAACATCACGGCATTTGTCTGGATAAAGGCGCGTCTCTTTTCGAGACGCTGGATACTGTCTCCGCGGCGAAGGCTTCGATCCCCGTTGGCGGCGCGCGTTCGATTGTGGCGCATACCGAATATCACTTCGGCGAGATCAGGCAGGCGCTTTGCACATTGAAGTAGATGAAGGGGCGGACCTGTGTGTCCGCCCTTTTTTTGTTAGAGCATTGCTTTGAGCTGTTTTATCGCAGATTCGGCATCTGTAAAATGGATGCCCCTCATGCCGAGTTTCTCGCAGGCTTCGATGTTTTCGATAAAATCATCCACGAATACCGCCTCATTTGGCTCGACCTGCAGCTGACCCAACGCAATTTGATAAATTTTTTCGGAGGGTTTCGCCGCGCCCACCTCCGCCGAGACAATGATGACATCGAAGGCGTCGGCGAATTCTTCGCGCGCGATGTAGGCTCGCAATCCGTTCCAAGCATTAGAGATGAGGCCCGTTTTATATTTCGGTTTCAGCGAGCGTAGGAAATTAACAAGAGACCGGTCAACCACGTCGCCTCCGAAAAACTCGCCTTTGACACGCTCGGTTTCGCTCGCTGGCAGTTTGAGCGCGTTCATCACATTCTGCCAGTGCTCCTCTTCGGAGATCTCGCCCACCGAGGCGCGCGCCGCCGAACCGCCGCCGAAAACAACTTTTTCGATGTCTTCATAATCCATACCGAATTGCTCCGCGAGCCTCTGCCGCGGAGCCTGGTATTCGGTGCGGACGATGACGCCGCCCAAGTCGAAAAATACAGCCTTGATGGTCATTTCTTCTTTTTTGCAGGGGCTTTAGCCTTTGATGTAGCGGCAGGCTTTGCCTTGGCCGGAGATGCTTTCGCAACGGGTTTTGCAGTCGCCTTTGAAGCCGCAGGATTGGCAGCGGGCTTGGCTTTCGGCGCGGGCTTTTTGGCGGCTGGCTCTGCAACAGGCTTGGATTCCGCCGCAAGAGCCGGGACAGCCTCAGGCTTGGGAAGAGGCGCTTCCGCCTGCGGGTGAGCCTTCATCTCCGCCTCGAATTGCTTCAACGCCTCGCGCCAGTTCGGGAAGAACATTTCCATGCGTTTGCGCTCGACGCGCGTGGCGCGCCGGCAGCGCGGGCAGTGCGCGTCGTAATGACTGTGTTTATGCGCGTCCATTTCCTGCAGGGCGTCGAGCATTTGCATGCGGCTGAGGGCGTAGGGCATCTGGCAAAACGAACATTTGATGTTCATGATATGTCTCCTTTATCCTGCAAAGTATAGCCTATTCTTTCTCGTTCAACGACTCGGTGGCGAGTTCTTTGCCGCGGCGGAATTCTTTTTCGTATTGATTGAACTGCCGCTGGACGCGCATGCCCGCGCTCTCGTACAACTTTAACGCGCCGGTCAGGCTTCCCGCATCCACGCCGAGACCGGCGCGTTTTTTGCCATCGGTGTAGAACGCGGCGAAGGCGTGTTTGAGCAACGCAAGCCCCAGCCCGCGTTTGCGCCACGCGCGGCGCACGCCGAGTTCGCTCACCCAACCCGATTCGGTATCTTCGGTGTCTTCGCGGCGGCAAATGCAAATTCCCGCCATCTGGTCGCCATCCATCGCCACGAACCACATGTTCGGTGTGTAGCCCGGTTCTTCAACCATGTTGTGTTTGTATTCGGCAAATCCTTTTTCGAAGGGTTGCTCGATGAAGCCAAAATGATCTTTGAAGGTATCCACAAAGGTGCGATAGACCTCTTCCAGTTCGGTTTGCGGGTGGAACGGGCGGATGATGATTCCACTCGGCAGGGGCGGCACAACCGGCGGCGAATCCAAGTCCGCGACCATGCGGTAGTACGTGCGGATGTGTGCCCAGCCCAACGCCTCAAACAGCGCAACGCTGGTGGTGTTGTGCGCCTCCGAACCGGTGCGCGGCGCAACACGCAACCCCGCGTCGCATTTCGCCAGCGCGAGGCGGGCATGATCTTCCGCCCAGGTGAGGATGTGACTCCCAATTCCCCTGCCCCAATGCTCCGGATGCACGCATCCATAAATCCACGGGTGGACGGGCGGTTCGGAGTTCAACCAGCATTCGACGAATGCAACGAGCGCCCCATCCTCTGCAAAGACCAGGCGCAGATCGTTCTCTGGCGTGAAGCCTTCATTCTGCCAATCGAGGCGCAACAATTCGGGGTCGTTCAGATCAATGCGCCCGTTGAGATGTTGCGAATAAAGATTCAACAAATCGAAGGCGATCTGAAAATCATTTATGCTTCCGGCGCGGGCGATGTAGCCTGCCGGGAGCGGCAGTATCATTTCTTTTTCAAGTGTTGCGTTCATTCTTTCCTCTTTCTTTTATAGGTGTATAACTTTTTGACGATACGAAAGCCAACCGATTCATACAGGCGAATCGCGGCTTCGTTATCGAAATAGGTGCAGACGCCGGCATCGGTCATCCCTTTCGATTGCAATTGGTTCAGGCTGTGGAGCAGGAGTCGCCGCCCCAGCCCCTTCCGCTGAAAATCGGGATGCGTGCCCACCGGCTCGAAGTGACCGAGATTGGTGATCTCGTCCGTCCACACGATGCAATAGGCGGCGACCTGTCCCTGCGGCGACATCACGAAGATCTCATGCTCCGGCACGTAGACCGGCGACTCCATAAACCTCACTGTGCGCGGCAGGTATTCATCGAACGGTTTGCGCGACTTGAACGCCGCATGCGAGGCAACAGACCTCCGCCGCGCATCTTCCACGCCAATCGAGGCGCGGATGGTGAATCCGCTGGGGAGAGGTGGCGCAGGCTCAAGGTTCGTGAGGGAGCGTGTAAAGTAGACGAAGTGTTGCTCCGCGCGGGAGAATCCATTTTCCTCCAGCCACCCGATCCGCACTTCATCATGTTCTGCGATCCACACATTTTCCAGCGAGTCCAGGGCATCCATCGCGTTCACCGTCCGCGTGAGCATTTCACGCTCACGCGGGTCGCCGCGCAATTCGGGCAGCGTGAACACATCAAAGGCATTTTCTTTTGGCGTAAGCAACGACCAACCAATAAGCTGTTCTCCTTCGAACCACAAGCGGATCTCTTTTTGCCAGACCTCCTGCGGGTCGTCGTTATAAAACAACCACCATTGCAAATCGCCGCGATGGACGTAATGCGTGCCGTTATTTGCCTTGCATCCCAACGACAAAATATCGAGCATCGCATGAAGATCATGCAAACCTTGATAGGAACGGGAGTGCATTATTCCGCTTTCTCCTGCAACGCCAGCCATTCCTCGCGCAGGATTCCCATCCACAACGAATCGTAGCGTTTGCCCTCGCGCAAAATATCCCCGCGCGTTCGCCCTTCGAGTTTGAAACCTGCCTTCTCGTAGGCGCGCAATGCGCGCGGGTTGTATTCGAGCAATCCCAGCGACACGCGCGCGGCATTCAATTCGGCGAAAGCATATTGCACGCACAACTTCATGGTGTCGGTGCCGTAGCCCCTGCCCCAATACTCGCGGTTGCCGATGCCCACGCCCACCCACACCTCGCGGTGAATCGCGTCGAACCACAGGCTGAGAAAACCGATCAGCGCATCCCCGTCCAACGCGCGGATCGAGAAAAAGTACCGCTCGATCTTGAATCCACTTTCAGCCTTTTCCTCCGCCCACGCCTGTATCTTTTTCTGCGAGAACAACGTTGCAGGCTCGCTATCGGCAAGGCGATGGAACTCGCTGTCGCGCTGCCACCACGCCTCCTGTTTCGAGCGTAACTCCGGTTCCTCCGACGTCAATCGGACGAGTTTTCCGTTAAATAGATCTTTCATGACATCCTCCACAATTTCGGCACGAATCAGTCGCCTATTCAGCCTGACCCTGCCACTCATCTTTCAACAAGCCGACGACGAACAGGTCCCACCGCCTGCCGTCGCGTTCCAATGCGCTGCGCCGCCGCGCCTCTTCGGTGAAGCCAAATTTCTTGAACAGCCCCAGCGCGGCGACGTTGTATTCCGGTATCCGCGCGCTGACGCGGAACATGTTGATCTCTGCAAACGCAAAACGAAGCAACATGCGCAAAGCTTGCGTACCGTATCCTTTGCGGCGGTCACCAAGAGCGCCGATGCCGAGGTGCAACAAACAATTGCCGTTCGTCCATTCCACCAAACTCACCGAGGCTTTGCCGATCAGTCGGTCGTCCTCGCGCGCGCGAACCATGAAGGGGAAGATATTTTTATCCTCCTCGATCTGCTTCTCCAGTTTTTCATATTGCTTCTTCACTATCGCCGCCGAGGTTGGGCGCGCCGGCTCGATTTGGAACATCCGCATGAACTCGGAATCGTGCGTCCATTTGGATTCGATCTGCGGGTCTTTCTCGAAATCTATCGGTCCAAAACGAATATCCTTGCTTTCAAACAATTGACTTGCAATGTCAGACATGGTTTTCTCCTTGTTTGCTTGGGGAGGGTCTCAGACCCTGCCTGAACCGAATTAATAAAAAAACAGCCACGGGAGCGCCGTGGCTGTCGAATACACAAACGTATCCTACCGATATGCAGGCGCGATCCCAAGAGGGGTGTCTTCCTTCGTACCAACGGTGATCCTGCTAAAAAACATGGGACGCGCTCCTTTCTTGAGAATTTGGTCATTGCGAGTGTAACACGCCGGCGGATTCTCCGTCAAGTTACTGGAAGGCAAATTTCCTATGGTCGCTTGGAAAACCGATAACGACACGCTACCCCTGCATACCGTCTTGATCGTTTCGGATCAACCAAATTCGGTTGCCGCATGGGATGCCCTCTTCAGCCAGAGGAATTGCATCGTACTCAGCGAATCCAGCCCGCGGTATGCGGTTCAAGCCGCCCGTCTGGTTGCTCCCTCGCTGGTGCTGGTGGATATCCAACTGACGCGGGACGAGCGCGTGGAGTTGCTGGGCGAACTCCGCAAAGCCAGCCGCGGTCCCATCATCATGCTT
>CAYPCK010000209.1:0-5099 GCA_964409185.1 uncultured Anaerolinea sp.
GATTTCACACCTGTGTAAAATTCACACATACCCAGCCGCCCACCATGTTTGCGGAGGATATCCCGCCGAATATATCTCCGTCAATGAATGACTTGCGGTTGCGCCGGAGTTGTATCGAATCTGCCGACTCTACTCGAGATCGAAGTGAGCGGCGGGCAGGGTAGGAAGATAAAAAGCGTTGGGAAGAAAAATCTGCTTCGCACTCAAACCGGTCTCACGGGCAAAATTCGCGAGAGCGGTTGCTTCCTTGTCGGGTTACTACGAACAGCCGAACGAACTCGTCGTATCGCTCTCTACGCCGGTCGAGTTATATGCTTCGAGCCGGTAACTGACGGTTTGCCCGGAATTCACCGCAAATTTATCCACGTACGAGGTGGAGTTTGCCGGAAGGTCAATGACCAACTCTCCATTGCGATAGAGGCGGAAGCCCGTCTCGTTATTTGATTTGTCGGACCACTTCAACGAAACGGTCAGGTCCAAATTCACGCCGTTGAATTCGCACAAGTAATCCCAACTCTGAAACGAAGGCGCGTTCGGCGGCGGTTTCGTGGCTGTCGGCGGCGGTGTAATGCTGGGCACCACCCAGAAACTGCCGGTCACCTCCACAAACTCGCCCCACAGCCAGCAATTGCCCGTCGGGCTTTCTTCCGATTTCACGAGCCAATAATTTTCGATGCCATAATTCCCGATGATCTCAAGTTTGGCGTTCGGCAGGTACGTGAAGACCACTTCGTAATCCTGCCCCGGTCCCGCGCGGCAATTGGTCTGTTCGCGCACGGTGAGCATCGGCACGGAATAGGTCGGTGTGATCGTCCCTGTTGCGGCGAGGGTCGGTGTCGCGCTGACGATGAGATTCGGGGTGAGGGAGAATGTCGCCGTGATGGGGACGTCTGCGCCGTTGCGTCTCCCCTCCATCAAGGTCGCTTCGATCGCCGTGGCGGCTTGATCGTCCACCGACAGCGGTTTCGGCGTCCCCGGCAGGTTGCAGGCGAAGATCCCCGCGATCATTGCGATAGAGGCAAGCGCGCTGGTTATGATTGCTTTCATTTGACCTGCAAGTGTGCCCGACCGCCGACGCGGAAATATTTCACGCGTCCTTTATCGTCGCGGATAATATCCGCCAGCGCGCCATTATACGGCTCGTCCAAACCGATCAGGTTGTCTGGTTTGTAAAAAGCAAAGCGCATCGGCGGCATCGCGGGACCGGGCGGAGAATCGGGAGTGGGAAACCCACCGAGTGGGATGTGGTGATATACAAGATACTTGCCTTTCACTTTAAGGTCAAAACATTCGGTGCCGATCTTGTATCGCCCGATCAATTCGTTTCCGTCTTGCGGATTCTTCATCGGCTTCGGTGATTTTGATTTGATGCCGAAATACAGATCGAGAACCCATCCAAATGTCTGCGCGGTGATTACTCCGCCGTCGTCGCTGTTGGTTAGAATGGCAAGCGCAAAATCCTTTTCAGGGATGTAGAATAAATATGCCTGTTGACCATTCGTCGCGCCGCCGTGCGCGTACGCGGTGAGATCGTCCGCATAGCGGATGAACCACGTGATACCCATATCGCCGCGCCCGCCTGCGTTGATCTGCTTGACGCGCATCGCTTCGAGCGATTTTCGTTTGATAATGCGATTCCCTTTTCCCATATGAAAGCGCGCATACTTCAACAAATCCTTCACCGTGCTGACAACCCCTCCCACGCCGTTGCCTGCCCTGCCAATCGCCCACGGACGCGCCACGTGCGTTTTTTTGTTTTTTCGATAATGCCCCACAACGAAACAATGCGTGAAGAGGATATCGCTCGGATATAAGAACGACATGTCCAAGCCGAGCGGGTCGAGCAACATTTCCTGCAATGCCTGCTCGTAGGGTTTCTTTGTAACGATTTCGATGATCCGCGAGGCGACGTTGAAGCCGGTATTGTTATATGACCAGATGGTTCCAAGGGGTTGAATCTGCGGTAGTTTGCCGATGGCTTTCACCATCTTTTCGAGCGCGTCATCGCCGGTGCCGAAGTCGTTGAAATAATCACCGACCCAGCCGCCGGTGTGGGTGAGCAAATGCCGCACGGTGACCTTTTTCGCCACGCGTTCATCTTTGAGGTTGAAGTCCTTGATGTACTTCCGCACCGGCGCATCGAGATTAACTTTTCCATGCTCGACGAGCATCATAATCAACGTGCCTGTGAAGGTCTTGCTGATCGAGCCGGTCTGAAACAGCGTATCGGGCGTCACGGGGAGCGGATGTTCGATGTTTGTGACGCCGAATCCCGCCGTCCGCTCATTGCCTTTGTGGTAAATACCAATCGAAACGCCGGGTACGTGAAGACGTTTCATTTCATTTTGGATGCGGGCAGAGATGATGTCAAACTTTGATTTTGTTTTCATAGGCTGATTATAAAGTAGGTCACGCTTCAAGCGTGACCTACTGCTTACTCTCCGCTTCCCTCCATCCATGTGTCCTGATATTCGGGTTTTTCGTACTCGAGCGCGTCCTTGGTGAGATGCAACGGGTAAAACGTATCCACCATCACGGCGAGTTCCTGCGTTTCCTTTTTGCCGATGCTGGCTTCCGTCATGCCCGGTTGCGGACCGTGCGGCAAGCCGTACGGATGCAATGAGATGTCACTCCGGTCAATGCCCTTGCGCGACATAAAGTTGCCTTCGGCGTAGTAGATCACTTCATCCGAGTTGACGTTGGAGTGGTTGTACGGCGCGGGGATGGCAAGCGGATGATAATCGAACAGCCTCGGCACGAACGAACACACGACGAAGTTATGCGCGTCGAAGGTCTGGTGTACCGGCGGCGGCTGGTGCACGCGCCCGGTGATCGGTTCGAAATCTTCGATGTTGAAGATCCACGGGTAGAGGTAACCGTCCCAGCCGACGACATCGAACGGATGGTAATCCAGAATGTGTTGGCTCAAACGGTCGCGGACTTTAATCCGCACCTCGAACTCGCCGCGCTCCGTGTGTGTTTCCAGTTCGTCGGGCGTGCGGATGTCGCGTTCGCAATACGGCGCGTGTTCGAGCAATTGACCGAAATGGTTGCGGTAGCGTTTGGGCGGCTCGATCTGCGACGGATTCTCGATGGTGAAGAAACGCGCCTCCGCGCCGTCGATGTGCATCTGCCAGGTCGTCCCAAAGGGGATGACGATGTAATCGCCCGCGCGGAATTTGAGATTTCCAAACTGCGACTTCAGCACACCGCTGCCCTCGTGTACCCACCAGGTTTCATACGCCTGCGCGTTGCGGTAGAAATACTCCATGCTTTTCGAGGCGCGCGCCACGCCGAGGATCACGTCCTTGTTGGCGAGCAGGGGAATCCGCGCCGAGACCGCGTCGCCGCCCAGTGGAATATCCGAGGTCCGCAACGCGCGATGCCGAATGGGACCGAAGTCCACCAGTTCGGGCAGGCGCGAGCCGAGGTCTTCGGTATGCTTCACGCGCGGCGGGATGAAGTTGTGATACAGGATGGATTGCAGCGACGAGAATCCCTCCAGCCCCATTAACTCTTCGCGATACAGTTCGCCGTTCGGTTTCCTGAATTGCACGTGCCGCTTGTGCGGGATGTCTCCGAGTTTGTGATAGAAGGGCATTTTTACTCCGTATTTCGTATTGCGTACGCAGGTGGTCGAGTAGTGGCGCGTGATCGTCGCGCCACGTACCGAGACTACCGATGTTCAAGAAAGTAATTGTTTGAAAGTTTTGCTTTGGTCTCGATACGTCCCGCGACGATCACGCGGGACTACTCAACCAACAGTGTTTCTTAGAATACCAATTCTTTCCACTTCCAATTCAACCACATCGCCGTGATTCAACCACGGACCTTGAAACTTCGTCAGTTCGAGCAGACAACCCGTGCCGACTGTGCCCGATCCGATCACATCGCCGGGGTAGAGCATGGTTGAATCCGATGCGCGGGCGATGATGTCGCCGAACGACCAGTGCATGTCCTTGAAATTACCTCTGGACAATTCCTTGCCGTTGACTCTTGCCATCATTTCGAGATCGAAAACGCCGGGGCGACCCGTCGCTTTGTCCGCAAGCGCTTCGCGCGTGAGTATGACTGGTCCAAATGCGGAAGCGAAATCCTTGCCTTTGGCGGGACCCAGCCCCACGATCATTTCCTTGCGCTGCACATCGCGCGCCGACCAATCGTTGAAAATGGTGTAGCCAAAGATGTGCTGTTCAGCATCCTCGGCTTTGATGTTCATCCCGCCTTTGCCGATAATCGCGGCAACCTCCAATTCATAATCCATCGCGCTGGTGTATGGCGGATACGGTATTGTGTCATCGTGACCGAACACCGCGTTCGGGTTGGTGAAGTAAAACACCGGGAATTGATACCACTCCTCGGGTACTTCGCGTCCGCGATTCTTGTTGGCGGTCTTCACGTGTTGCTCGAAAGCGTATCCATCGCGGAGAGACGTCGGCTTGAGCGGTGCGAGGAACTGCACCTCGTCCACCGACAAGGATTCCTTTGCGGCTTTTGCCGCGGCTTTATCCGCGCCGTCGGCGATCACCGCGAGCATGTCGGGGTACGGCAGGGTGTGGACTCGGTCTCCTACGATAAGAGCAGGTTGGGAGGTGTGGCGAAGCGTGCTGACGGTGGCGAATCGCATTACAGGTTCCCTCGTCGTTCCTGTTCCAATTCGATGGACTCGAACAACGCTTTGAAGTTGCCCTTGCCGAATCCCTGTGAGCCATGGCGTTGGATGACTTCGATGAACATGGTCGGGCGATCTTGAATCGGACGAGTGAACACTTGCAGGAGGTAACCCTCATCGTCGCGGTCAACGAGGATGCCGAGATCATGAATGGCTTTCATATCCTCTTTGATCTTGCCGACGCGGTCGGGGAGTAGTTCGTAATACGTGTCTGGCACGCGCAGGAACTCGACGCCGTTCTTGCGAAGGTGCTCGACGGTTTCCAAAATGTTGCCGGTGATGAGCGCGATATGCTGCACGCCCGGCGAGAGATAGTAATCGAGGTATTCCTCGATCTGGCTTTTGCGTTTGCCTTCGGCGGGTTCGTTGATGGGGAATTTGACGCGCCCGTTGCCGTTCTGCATGACCTTGGACATGAGCGCGGAAT
>CAYPCK010000210.1:0-1695 GCA_964409185.1 uncultured Anaerolinea sp.
TTCCTTTCGGTACAGAACACTTTTACCCAAATCCATCACCTCCAAAGCGCCGAAAGGTTTTGAATGGATCATACGACCGGCAGGCAGGGGAAAATATAAGCTTGTTGCAGTCAAACATGCCAGCATAGGGCCGTCCGCTGTTTTGGCGGAGACAAAAATATTGGATGCAACGCCCGGGGTGATCGTCAAATACGCAATGACCGACGAGCAATCCCTGTTGGCAAAGCTTCGCTACAACCGTTTGATCGATATCTTCACCGGGTTAACCTGCTACTCGCTCCAAAATCACTTGCGAACGACATTGCGCGACGGCTCGCAGGTTGAAACGGACGAAATTTACATTGGGCTGGATAAACGCGGCGCTCATTTTGTTCTGCCTGTTCAAGCAAAAGGCGGCAGGGACAAGATCGGCATCGTGCAAATCGAACAAGATTTCGAGATGTCTGCGCTCAAATACCCCCACCTGGCTTGTCGTCCGATCGCCGCCCAACTTATGGACAAGAACCTGATCGCCATCTTTGAATTCGAGCAAACAAAGGACGGCATCAAAGTTTCTTCGGAAAAACATTATCGACTGGTCAAGCCCAATGAACTGTCGCTGGAAGAATTGAAAGTCTATTCAGTAAGGCGGAATTAACAGAAATCGGCAAACAGGTCGCCTGCGATTTTATATCGCCGCCAATTCCATCGGCGAACTCTTTCAACTTTTCCCCAATAGAAATTCCAATTTTCAAGATTGGCATTTTTTGGCAGTTACTTAACTGGCTTTGGCAGTTCAAGAGTGGCATTCTCAAGGTGACCTTTCCCATACGGGAAAGGCAAACACAAAAGGAGATTGCCATGAAACTCATACCGTTTATTCTGTTCGCCATTCTGATCACTGCGTGCGGACCGTCCGCAGAGCAGATCACCGCGATCGCCGCGGAGGCACAGGCACGAACCCAGACCGCCGCGCCTACGCCAACGGCAACACAAACTCAAACGCCCGAACCGACAAACACCCCACCCCCGACCTTTACGCCCACGCCAATTACCTCTTGTGGAGAAGGCCAGGAGGTGGATGTAACGCGCGGAACCTTCGATTGCGTGGAGTACGTGTCAGCCGAGGGGAACTTCTCGTGCCGGCTCAACCTGATGCTTACTTTCATGTTCGAACCCACTCTGGGGTATAGCATGGTCACGGACTACCCCATTGAAAGCGGCTGGAACGGCGGCGGGTTCTTTGCGCAAAATTTAGCCGGGGATCAATACTATGTCGAGTATTTCAGTTATTCACACTTGCCCGACGAAGTAAAAACCCTCCTGGATGAACCCGGGACGAAGGAAGAAGGTCTCAACAGGATCTTCGTGGAATTATTGCAACCCGCCCGATCATCCTCCTTGAAATCGGTGGAGAGTGTCGAATATTTGGAAGACGATATTTTGGAGGTCACCCTTATCCTTGGACCCGGAAATAACGGCGGATATATGATCGAATTCACATATATCTTCGTTGAAGAGGATTACTTCTATTTCGTGACCGTGGTATCGCCTGAACTCATTTCTGCCGGAGGCGATTCCATCCCATCCGCGGACGGGGTGCTGTTCAATGCTTACCCCCTGTATTCGAACTGTGAATTTTCTCGGTAGGTTACCTGCTCGACCATTCAAAACCGCAGACTGATCACCTGCGGTTTTTTATATTGCCACCAACTC
>CAYPCK010000210.1:1705-5079 GCA_964409185.1 uncultured Anaerolinea sp.
ATCGATTCCACGCCCACCTTCCTCGTCAACGGCTACAAGTTCGACGGACTGCGCGACATCTCCGCCACATAGCCAACCGATCCCGGTGTATTGTACTTCTCACGATACGCCGCGCTGACCGCGTCCTTCATCCTCTCGCTTTTCACCTGCACTGCGCGGACTTTGATTCCGCGCTTGCGCCCCCAGGGAATGATCTCGTCGCGCAGATCGTTGACCAGTGTTTGCCACCAACCATTTGGTTTTAGTTGATACGAACGGACGAAGACGCGTCCATCGACGACGACCGCCCAAATGCCGACGACGCGATGCGTCGAGTTCGTCCCCGCGCGGATGCCGAGAATCCTTTCCTTGTGGAGGCTTTCGAAAACCGTGTCGGGAAAAGGCTTTTTGGTTTTCATGCTTCAATCTCGTTTCTCCTGCTCCTCCAAATCCGTCAACAACAAGTCCAGGGCGCCGACGGAGATCTGCAACTCCCGCAGGGAAATGCCCAGCGAGACGATCATCAACACGAGTGCAATCGCGAAACTCCATTGCCCGGTGAAAATCCAGCCTGCGAACAGGGCGAACATGCTCACGACGCAGAACAACAGACTGAGCACGCCGAAGATCTGCATGTTGCGGATCAAATAGACGCGATACCGCAGGTTATCGATCTGACCGAGCAGGCTCTCATCGCGGCTCGATTTGTACCGGTCATACAGATTGCGGACGATCGTGGCAAGCGTCAAAAAGCGGTTGGTGTACGCCAGCATCAACAGCGAGATGGTCGGGAATAACAGCGCGGGGGTGGTCAGGTTGAATTCCATGATGAGGATTATACAACCAGCGAGTTCATCAGCGTTGATATAATCGAGCGCATGATCTCCCCACTCCAAAATGTGTACGACTACGTCGTCATCGGTTCCGGCTTTGGCGGCTCGGTCTCTGCGATGCGACTCACGGAGAAAGGATATTCCGTTCTCATTTTGGAAAAGGGAAAGCGCTACAACGATAATGATTTTGCCACAACCAATTGGCAATTTTGGAAATATCTCTGGCTTCCCGCGTTGCGCGCGCACGGAATATTGCAAGTCAGCATTCTCAAAGGAGCAATGATTCTTCATGGAGTAGGCGTGGGCGGCGGGAGTTTGGGATACGCCAACGTGCTCGAAGTCCCGAGCGATGAAACATTCGCGACGCCTGCGTGGAATCAAAATGTGAAATGGGGTGAAATCTTGCGTCCGCATTACGAGACGGCGAAACGGATGCTTGGCGTGTCGCGCAATCCCAAATTGTGGAAAGCCGATGAAGTCCTCAAGCAGATCGCCGAAGAGCGCGGCATGGGTCACACGTTCCGCGCGACGGATGTCGGCGCATATTTTGGCGAAGAAGGGATCGCGGTGGCTGATCCGTTTTTCGAGGGCGCAGGTCCTGCGCGCGCGGGATGCGTCCACTGCGGCGGATGCATGGTGGGATGCCGCTACAACGCGAAAAATACACTCCCAAAGAATTATTTATTTTTTGCGGAAAAGAACGGCGCGGAAATTCATGCGGAGGTGGAAGCGAGTGATGTAAGACCGCTGACCGCGGACGACCGACTTCAAAACGCGGTCACAGATGCGCGCTATGAAATCACCTTTCACTCTTCCACCTCGCCGTTCAAACGAAAACAAACGGTTTATGCGAAGCATGTTATTTTTTCCGCGGGCGTGATGGGGACGATGAAACTGCTATTAAACCTGCGCGATGTGAAAAAATCCCTGCCAAATCTTTCACCGCGTCTTGGCGACATGGTTCGCACAAATTCGGAAGCGCTGCTCGGCTCGATCGCGCGCAACGCGGACGTGAACTATTCGCAAGGCGTTTCGATTTCTTCCATCTTCAACGCAGACGAAGTGACACGCGTCGAACCTGTCCGTTACCCCGACGGCTCTTCGCTCATGCGACTGCTCGCCGCGCCGCTCATTGACCTGGAGGTTGGCGTGGCTTCCAGGGCCATCCGCTCGCTGTGGTGGATAATCACGCACCCGTTTGAATTTCTTCGAGCGCAAATGTTGCCCGGTTGGGCGCACAACACGACGATTGTTCTCGTGATGCAAAACACGGATAACCGCATGAGGTTCCGACTCGGGCGAAGCCTGCACACACTCTTCCGCAAGGGACTGGTCGCCATCGAGGAGCCCGGCTACAAGATCCACGCTCAAGTGGAAGGCTCGCACCAGATCGCGCGCGATTTCGCCAAACGCACGGACGGCGTCGCCATGGGCTCGCTCGGCGAGAACCTGCTCAACCTCCCCACCACTGCCCACATCCTCGGCGGCGCGCCGATGGGAGGAAACGCCGAGGAAGGCGTTGTTGATGAAAACTTTCAAATCCACAATTACGAGGGCATGTACATCATTGACGGCTCCGTCATGCCCGCGAATCCCGGCGTGAATCCTTCGTTGACAATTACGGCTTTGGCGGAATATGCGATGAGCAAGATTCAAAGCAAGCAGGTAAACATGTAGACAAGGAAACACGTAACTCGTAACTCGTTTCTTTCCTCTTTCATCATTCATCCTTTCACAGGAATCCGATGTACGCCTTCTCCCCCTCCCTCGATTTTGCAAAACATCTCGACTCGCAAGACCCCCTCGCCTCATACCGCGAGCAATTCGTCATCACCGATCCTGATCTGATCTATCTCGACGGCAACTCGCTGGGGCGTATGCCCAAGTCTGCCGCCGAACGTGCCAAACAAATCGTGGATGAAGAATGGGGACACGAGCTCATCCGCGGCTGGAACAAAGGCTGGTGGGACGCGCCCTCTCGCGTCGGCGACAAGATCGGTCAACTCATTGGCGCGGCGGAGGGACAAGTCCTCGTTAGCGACACAGTTTCCCTCAACCTCTTCAAACTCGCCACCGCCGCGCTCACGCTTCAAATAAATCGCAAACGCATCATCACCGACACCTTGAACTTCCCCTCCGATCTGTACATCCTTCAAGGTATAAAAAAATTACTCGACGCAGAATCCCCCTCTCCCTTTCAGAGAGAGGGACGGGGTGAGGGTCCACGCAATACGCAGTACGAAATACTAAGAATTTCCTCCCTCGACAACGACCTCACCCCCGACCTCGTCCAACTCGAAGAATCCATCAACGAGGACACCGCCCTCGTCACCCTCTCACACATCGTATTCAAAAGCGGTTACCTCTACGACATGCGCCGCATCACCGATCTCGCGCACCGCAAAGGCGCGCTCGTGTTGTGGGATCTGAGTCATTCCGTCGGTTCGGTTCCCATCGCGCTCGACGACTGCAACGCCGACCTCGCCATCGGCTGTACTTACAAATACCTCAACGGCGGTCCGGGCGCGCCAGCGTTCCTCTACGTCAACAAAACGATTCAAG
>CAYPCK010000211.1:0-5071 GCA_964409185.1 uncultured Anaerolinea sp.
GAACTCGCGCCAGATGAGTTCGTTGAGCCAGGTTTCCGCGCTTTTTCCCTCACCCCTAACCCCTCTCCCATTGGGTGAGGGGAACCGCACTGCGTGGACAGCCTGCCTCAGCCCCATCATGCCGAAACGGATGTAGGGCGAGAGCGATGATGTGCCGTCCAGATCCATGCGGTTGCGGTGGTCGGAGTAATTGGTAATTGAGTACGTGGTAAATTGCTCGAGGCGAACGAGCGCTTCCTTTTCACCCGCGGGAAAAAGAGGATTGACTTTGTAGGGCGGCAAATGTTCGTTTGTGATGATGAACGGCGTGTTGATTCTTTCAGGGGCGGACAGCAAAGCTACGCTCGATGGGAGTTTTGCCTTCCATGCTTTGGAATACGGCGTGAAGACCGTATAAGGATTGCCATCCGCCTTCAGAACTGTGCTCGGGTGGTGAACGGTTTGCCCGCTGACGAGATGGAGCGGCAAATGATGTTCGATCTCCATATCTCGCTGGCGGGCATACGGCGTGAAATCTTCCTCGGCAAAGATGATACTCGCGCGGGTTTCGTCCGCCAGGGTACGTAAAATGTCGAGCGGTTTGCCCGTGCGCAGCAGGAGATACGAACCTCGTTCGCGCAGTTCCTTGTCGAGCGCGTGCAAGCCTTCGTAGAGAAAATCCTTTCGGCGCGCGGAGGCGGAGTCGAAGGCAGGATCGATGATAAAAAGCGGGATGACGGAACCAGCCGCAAGCGCGGCGTGAAGCGTTGGGTTGTCCGTCAGCCGCAGGTCGCGGCGAATCCACCAGAGCGCGGTCATGTCGAGTTGAGTTTTTTGATTTCCTGCTTGAGCCAAGCCGAAATCGGTTTCCCCGCGCCGTTCATGTGTTTGTCCACGGCTTTCACGTAGGCAGTTATAAAACCGGACAGGTCTTCACTGGGTTGTTTGTGCGCTTGGAACAGGTGTTTGATCCAGGTCATTTCGCCGGAAACGTAGTTCAGGTCGCCAAGTTGCAGGGCGGCGGCAAGGTTGTCGCCGAGGGAGTGAATGCCAGTTTGGATGTCTTCGCTGAGGGCAAGCATGGGCTTGATCTGCGTTCGAACGGCGCGTTCGATCTCGCCGCGGTTGGCAATGAAGAATTTGTGCGCGTCGAGGTGGTCCTTCGGCGCGGAAGCAACGCGCGTTTTCCTGGTCTTTCCGCCAAGGACGTGTTCGATCTCGTTGAGCGCCTCGACCATATCGTTGCCAAGATAATGACCTGCAATGTGTTTGGCGATCTCGGGTTGCAGGTTAAAGACGCGCCCGCCGAAGCCGACATTCATTTTTTTGTCCGTGAGGGCGGAGGCTGTCTTTTGCAGGGACGCCGCGCCGATCAAAGTTTGCGATGTGAGAATGATTAGATTCGCCCGCGTGGTTTTCGCAGTCTCTTCGAAGCGCGTGATGGGAACATTTGCGCCGAGATACACTGCGTTGAATCCGCGCCTGCGCAGGAACAGATGCAATATGGCGAGCGATAATGTATGCCATTCATTCGGCGGGCAAGCCAGCAGAATCGTTTCGCGTCGAGTGGGGGCGGGAGAGGCGGCGATAAGCGCTTCAAGCCGACGCATTGCCAGCCCCGATGCAAAATGTTCCTGTTGCACAGAGACTTTGCCGCTGTACCAAAGTTCGCCGATCTCGTGCAGTCCGCGCTGGATCAAGTGTATGATCACGGTTTCGGCGGGATGCAACGCGAAGGCGTTATTGAAGATCTGCTCCGCTTGCGATTCGTTGTAATTGAGGCAGGCGTTCAACCATTCGTCGCGGAGTCCGTCGAGGTTGGTGGTGGCGGATAAATTTTGAGGGGCGAATCCGCTTGCGGGGCGCGAACCAGCCAGAGGGTCCGAACCTGAAGCGAGCAGTTCGTTGTAGCGATCCACCGCGCGCGAAATGCTCAGTCCCGATTCTTGTTGAGTCATCAACCATCGGATGATCTCGATGTCGCGCTCGGAATACAAGCGATGACCGCCTCCGCTGCGTTGCGGCATGGGCAGACCGTAGCGGCGTTCCCAGGCGCGCAAGGTATCTGCGGCGATGCCCGTTTCTTTGAGCACCACTTTGAGGTTGAAGGCGGGAGAGGTGTTGAACATTATGCGTTGACAGGCTGCGCGTTGGAAGGCTGGAAATTTTCAGCGCGCAGGGCTGTTTGCTCCTTTAAGATTCGCTCGGTGGTGAGTTTAGCCGAAAGAAGCACGATGGGCAAGCCCGTGCCAGGGTGTGTGGACGCGCCCGCGAAATACAAGTTGCTGTATTTATTATGACGGTTATGCGGACGCAGATATCCGACTTGCGCGAAGTTGTGACTCAACCCGAATGCCGAGCCTTTCTCGAGATTGAATCGTTCTTTCCACACTTCGGGCTGATATACGATCTCGAATTTGATATGCTCTTTGAGGTCGGTGATGCCCATATCTTTTTCGAGCCGCGCGAACACGGTTTCGCGCGCGCGTTTGACGAGCGCGTCCCAATCCTGTTTGGCGCGAGGTTCGAGGTGGCTGACTGGCACCAACACGTACAGCGTATCCTGCCCATTCGGCGCGGCGGATTTGTCCGTGCGCGCAGGCGCGTGGACGTAGAACGAGGGCACATCGGGCAGGGTATGGTCCTCGAAGATTTGATCGAACGAGGCTTTGTAGTCGCCGCCGAGAAATACGTTGTGATGCGCGATCTGCGGATATTCCTTGTCCACGCCCCAATAGAACATGATGGTGGAACAGGTGTATTTTTTGTTTTCAAGTTTTTTTGCTTCATCCACATCGGGCAAAAGACTTTTGTAGATGTAAGGCAGGTCAGCGTTGCCGATGAAGAGATCGGCAGTCCATTGCCTGCCGTCAGCGGTCTCCACGCTTTCCACTCTCGACTTTCCAACATTGATCTTTTTCACTGATGCGCCATACACAAACTTCACGCCCAGTTTTTCCGCGATCTTCACGAAGGCTTGAATCCCCGCATACATGCCGCCCATCGGGTACCATACGCCCTCGGCAAGTTCCGTGTATTGAAGCAGGGAAAATGTGGCGGGCGCGTCGTACGGGCTTAATCCCAGATACATATTTTGGAAGGTAAACGCGGCTTTGAGGCGCGAGTCTTTGAAGAATCGTCCCACATTGTCGTAATGTTTGACCAAAGCCTTCATCTTGAACAGGAGGGGGAGATTCCTCAACGAGAAGAACTCGAACATGTTGTAGAAATTCCGCCCGACGAATTTTTCAACGGAAGTTTTGTAATGTTTGTTTCCCTCGGCGATGTAATCGAGAAAGCCTGTGAAGGCGGTCTTTTCCACTTTTTCAAGTTGCGTTTGCATCTTGCCGATATCGGATGTTAATTCCAATTGCAAGCCATCATCGAAATGGACTTTGTACGTCGGGTCAATGCGCTTGAGGTCGAGGTGATCGCTCATCCGCTCGCCGAGGGCGGCAAAGGTTTCGTCCCAAATTTCGGGCATGAGGAACAACGTCGGTCCGATATCGAAGCGGTGACCGTCTTGAATGATCTGGTTGCAGCGTCCGCCGGGGGTGTCGTTCTTCTCCAGCACGGTAACTTCAAATCCATGTTTGGCGAGACGCGCAGCGGTGGCGATCCCGCCGATGCCCGCGCCGATGATGAGGGCGGTAGGTTTATGTTTCACACGATACTCCTTTTCTTGATGATTGGATTATACACGTTGTCAAATATTTGTCAAGATTATATTTGCAAAACCTTGACAAAATCATGAAACCTCGTACAATCGGGAACGATTGGCGGCCCGATAGATCAGCCGCCCAATGACTACCGATTAGAAAACGAGGAGACGATCATGCAAGCACAAGCGAACTGGGAAAGTCAATTACTGGCAATGGCGGGAACACTTCCCCATTCTGCAACCAAGCCCTTCTTTTCCTATTGGGCAGGTGACGCCTCCATGCAGAAGGCGTATCGCCACGCCGAGAAGATCACGAAGGCGCACAGCAAATCCTTCCATTTTGCATCCAGCCTGCTTCCCGAAGAGAAGCGGCTTGCCGTCCGCGCTCTTTATGCCTTTTGCCGTACCGTGGATGACATCGTGGATGAAACTGACCCGGATACGGATCGCGATACCCAATTGAATTATTGGCGCGGGATGGTGGAACGCGCTTCATTCTCCGACGGGGATCCTGTTGCCATCGCGTGGGCGGACACGCTCACCCGCTATCACATCCCGCGCCACTACGCCCTGCAACTTATTGAAGGCGTCGCTCGTGACTTGACTCAGTCTCGCTACCAAACCTTTGAAGAACTTGCCACCTACTGCTACGGCGTGGCGTCCACCGTTGGATTAATGAGTATGCATATTGTTGGATTCAAAACACACGAAGCTATTCCCTATGCGATCAAACTCGGCGTCGCCTTGCAAATGACCAACATCCTGCGCGATGTGGGAGAGGACTATCGTAACGGGCGCCTGTATCTCCCGCGCGAAGAGTTGGCTTATTTCGGCATCCGTGAAGAGAATATTGCCGAAGGTCGCATCACGGACAATTGGCGCCAGTTCATGAAATTCCAGATCGAACGCACGCGGCAACTCTACGCGGAATCGTGGAACGGCGTGAAGATGCTCGAACGCGAGGGGCAACTCGCCATCGGAGCCGCGTCCGTTTTCTATCAGGGAATTCTGGACGACATCGAGAAGAACGATTACGACGTATTCACCCGCCGCGCGGCGCTATCAGCCATTGGCAAAGCGGGCAAAATCACTGCGTTGTTGCTAAAACTGAGAGCGCTGTAGGCGATGTATCGGATTATTGTCCCGTAACTAACTGCTAACCACAATCCACTTTTATACACCCGCCCTCAGGGTAAAATGCTCAAACTACTGATCTTTAAACTGGTACCGGCGAAAATCCTATTGGTCGCCGAATAAATATCATCACAAGGAGATTAACATGAACCTAAGAAAAATTTCCCGATCAATTACGCTCGCTGTGTTGTTTGCAGTCATCCCAGGAGTGGTATATGCTCACGACGGGACCAACTTGCCGCTGGGCGGGTTTTTGAGCGGTCTTATCCACCCAGTATTGGGCTATGATCATTTGCT
>CAYPCK010000212.1:0-5057 GCA_964409185.1 uncultured Anaerolinea sp.
CGAAATTGATGGGCGCGCGCACGCAAGCCGGCGAACACGACAAGATCGAAGGGGTGGAACATCTCGACAAGATCATCAACATCGATCAATCGCCGATCGGGCGGACACCGCGCTCGAACCCCGGCACGTACACTGGGCTGTTCGATGAAATTCGAAAGTTATTTGCGGAATTACCGGAAAGCAAAGTGCGCGGCTACAAGCCCGGGCGTTTTTCGTTCAACGTGCATGGCGGACGATGCGAAGCCTGCCAGGGACAGGGCGAATTGCGCATCGAAATGCAGTTCCTGCCCGATGTGTACGTGCCGTGCGATATCTGCCATGGCAAGCGCTTCAACCGCGAGACACTGCAGGTGTTGTTCCGCGACCAGTATTCGATCGCCGATGTGCTGGATATGACCGTGGATCACGCGCTCGATGAATTCAAAAATTATCCGCCGATGCTGAGCAAGTTGAAGTTGTTGCAGGAAGTGGGGCTGGGCTACGTGCGCGTCGGTCAACCCGCGACAACACTTTCGGGCGGCGAGGCGCAACGCGTGAAATTGTCAAAAGAGTTATCGAGGCGAGCGACTGGACGCACGCTCTACGTGTTGGACGAGCCGTCGGTCGGCTTGCATGCGGCGGATGTGCATAAGTTGATCGAGGTATTACAGCGACTTGTGGATTCGGGGAATTCCGTGTTGATCATCGAACACAACCTCGATATCATCAAAGTGGCTGACTGGTTGATCGATCTCGGTCCGGAAGGCGGCGACCGCGGCGGGGAACTCGTTGCCGAGGGTACCCCGGAGCAGGTGCTGAAAGTGAAGGGGTCCTATACCGGAAAATATTTGAAGGAACATTTGGGGAAGTAGGGTTGTTTAAAGTAGACACGCGCACACGTGTCTACTGATGTTCCGTTTTACGACTTTCCCTTTTTTCAGGTAGAATTATTGCACCGCGTCAGGTGGGATCGCTCACTTGTACGCGTAGTTAAAAAGGAACCCTTATGCTCAATCGAAACACCACGGGAAATACATCGGATGCGATCAACACCTTCCGCAAGAAACGCCAACAACGCGATGCGTTGATTCGCTACGGTTCCATCGGTCTTGTGGTTGTAGGGTTGATCGTCCTCATCGTCTACCTCTTTAGCGGCGCGAACGCGCCGCTCAGCGGGATGTTCGCAACCGACACGCCCACCCCAACCCTGACCTTCACCCCCACCAACACAGCCATACCGACGAGCACTGCGACCATCACTGAAACGGCGACGATCACCTTCACACCGACCCCCTCCGAACCCTTCCCCTACACTGTTGTAGAGGGCGACTCTCTCGCCGTCATTGTAGATAAATTCGGATTGGGTGAAACCGGCATTAAGTTAATCTTGTACCTCAACCCGTTCAATCCGGAGACCGGCGGCGGCGTAGACCCCACGACCCAAATCGTGTACCCGGGATTGGTGCTACTTTTGCCATATCCCGGCATGCCCCTCCCCACCCCGACACCGATTCCCGCAGACCTGCCCCGCGGTACGGAGATCGAGTATGTGGTTGAGTTAGGCGATACCCTGGCTGGCATTGCCGCGAAATTCAATAGCACGGAAGATGGGATCATCAAAGCCAATAACATCGAAAACGCCAACTCGCTGTTCGCCGGTCAACTGCTCGTTGTGCCGATTAATCTCGTCACTGCCACCGCCACCCTGCCGCCAACCAGCACACCGATCACACCGACGGTGCCTGGCCAGCCGAGTTCGACACCGATACAGCCGGTCGGCGTGTCCGTTACCGGCACACCGGTCACGCAGGGACAATGTTCGTTCACCGAAAGCGCCTCGTTCGTCAGTGAATTGGCGAACTTGATCAACACCGAACGAACCGCCAATGGATTACCCGCCCTGAGCCAGAACCAGAGACTGGTTTCCGCCGCCCGCGCGCACGCCATAGATATGATCTGCAACGATTACCTCAGCCACATCGGCTTGAACGGCTCCACACCCGAAACACGCGTCAAGGCGCAGGGATATACCGCAACATTCGTCTTCGAACATCTTTTTGCTCTCGCCCCAGCCAACGGAGGCACCCCGCTTGCGGCATTTAATTGGTGGATCAACGACTCCGAACAACGCGCTCAGATACTTAGCCCTAACGTCGCCGATTTCGGGGCGGCATATGTTTCATCCCCAGACAGCCTGCTCGGCGGGTACTTCGTCCTCGTCACCGCCAAACCATAATTTCTGGACAATTCCTCAACCATCATGTAAAATACCGCTCCGCGCCTGATCAAAGTAGCGCAAATCAACAACTCAATGAAAGAGGAAGACCTTGGCTAACATTCAATCCCAGATCAAACGGAACCGCCAGAACGAGAAGCGTCGTTTACGCAACCGAAATATTCGCGGTTCCGCCCGCACCGCCGTCCATCAGGCTCGCGCGGCATTTGCAAAGGACGCGCCGGAAACAAAAGAAGCGATCCTGCAAGCCATCAGCGAGTTGGATAAGTCTGCGGGCAAGGGCGTTATCCACGCGAACAAAGCCGCGCGCCTCAAGAGCCGTTTGATGAAACGACTCAACGCCGCAGGTGGATCGAAAGAAAAGACTGCAAAGTAATACCAGCCGAACCATGCAGTGACCATCATCAGCGGGAGCGCAGGCTCCCGCTTTTTGTTTTTGCGGCTGATATAATCACCTCAACATCACAGGACCATCTCCTCATCCACAGGATCGCTTCGCTTATGTTCGAAAAAGAACAACAACTCATCGAAGAAAAAATCAACTCGTTTTGCAAAGCGAACGATATTGCGCTGGCGCCGCTGAAATGGACCGCGATTCCATTTTCGGGCGAGTGGGGCATTGCCACGTCGTTTTTTCAGACGGCGGCGGACGAAGCGCGCGCCGGCAAAGGCGCGGGGAAACCCGTCCCGGCGCGGGCGCAGGAGTTGGCGGAGCAGGTCAAGGCGATGATCGGAAGCGTGGATGGGGTCAGTCATGTTGAGGCAGTGAAGGGCTATCTCAACGTTTACTATAAAACATCCGAATTTGCGCGGCGCGTGGTGGATGAAGTGCTCGCCTCCCGCGCGGACTTTGGGCGGGGTTCGCCCAAGGGCGAGCGAGTCATGGTGGAATATTCCCAGCCGAACACGCATCACTCGTTTCACATCGGTCACGCGCGCAACACGATTCTCGGCGAGTCGCTTGCGCGGCTGGTGGAATTCGCAGGGTTTGAAACCATCCGCGCTTCGTATCCCGGCGATCTGGGATTGGGTGTAATTACCGTTTTATGGGCGTATGAAAAATTCAACAAAGGGAAAGAGCCGCAGGGCATCCACGAGCGCGGGCAATGGATGTTGAAGATCTACGCCGACGCCACCGCCCTGCTCGAGAAAAAAGAAAACGAAACGCCCGCCGAGGCGGCGCAACGCGAAGCCTACGAAGCGGAACGACGGGAAATGTATCGCAAGTGGGACGCAGGCGACCCGTATGTGCGCGAGTTGTGGCGCGTGACGCGCGAGTGGAGTTTGGATGAACTGCGCGACATCCTGCGCATGCTCGATGTGAAAATTGATGTGTGGTTCTACGAAAGCGAAGCCGACGAGCCTTCGAAAGCCATCGTGGACGAGTTGATCGCCAAAGGCATCGCCGTGGACGAACGCGCCACCGGCGGGCCGGTGATCGTGAAGATTGACGAAAAACTTGGGCTGACAAAAGAAAAGTATCGCACTGGCGTGATACTGCGAAGCGACGGCACTTCGTTATACCTGACAAAAGACCTTGCGCTGGCGCGCGAGAAATTTGAAAAATATCACGTGGACCGCTCGATCTATGTGGTGGATTTTCGCCAAAGCCTGCACTTTCAACAGGCGTTCAAGATCCTGGAGCTATGGGGGTTTGCGCAAGCCGAAAAATGCCACCACCTGTCCTACGGCTATGTGACCCTCCCTGAAGGCGCAATGTCCTCACGCCGCGGACGGGTGGTTCTATTCAAAGAAGTCTACGATGAAGCGGTCACGCGCGCGTTGTCGGTCGAATCGGAGCGGAGCGGGAACGCGCCGGAAGCCGAACGGAAAACCATCGCCGAGCAGGTCGGCTTGGGCGCTCTAGTGTATTCCATGCTTGCGGTGGATAACAACAAGGACATCGTATTCGACATCAACGAGGCGCTCTCCTTCGATGGACGGACGGGTCCGTATATTCAGAACGCGCACGTGCGGGCAAACTCCATTTTAAAAAAGGCAGGCGACCTGCAACCTGCGACCTTCGACTTTGAACTCACAAAACACGAGATCGAACTGATCGAGCAGATCTCGCGCTTCCCACAGACGGTGCAACAAGCCGCAAATGAATATCGTCCGCTGGTGATGGCGCAATACGCCTACGATTTGGCGAACGCATTTCATTCGTTCTATCACGCTGTGCCGGTCCTGCAATCTGAAAACGAACCCATCCGCCATGCCCGGCTCCGGCTGGTCGCCGCGGCAAAACAGACGATCGCCAATGCTTTACGGTTACTCGATATTCGAGCCCCCGATGTGATGTAAGAGTTGTCATACGAAAAACAGGCTGAACGTTATCTTGGCGTTCAGCCTGTTTTGATATAAATTGTCTACATTGCGAGTGGTTGAAACAGGAGATTGCTTCGCCGCTCGCTATCGCTCGGGCTCGCAATGACATATCAATTTGGAGGAACCATGCCAGTCAAAACCATCATCATGGGCGCGGCGGGACGCGACTTCCACAACTTCAACACGTTCTTCCGCGGCAACAAGGATTACGAGGTGGTCGCCTTCACTGCGACTCAAATCCCCGATATTTCGGGTCGCCTCTTTCCCAAAGAGCTGGCTGGGGACCTCTACCCCGGCGGAATCCCCATCCACGCGGAGGAGGAGCTGGTCGAACTCATCAAGAAACACAACGTGGAGCAGGTGGCCTTTGCCTATTCCGATGTGCCGCACGAGTACGTGATGCACAAGGCGGCGATGGTCAACGCGGCAGGCGCGGACTTCCGCTTGATGGGGACGCGCTACACTCAGGTGAAATCATCCAAGCCAGTGGTGTCGGTCTGCGCGGTGCGGACGG
>CAYPCK010000213.1:0-5057 GCA_964409185.1 uncultured Anaerolinea sp.
GCAAACCCGCTTTTTCGCGGTCGCCGCGTCCGCTGATAAATCCAGCCGAGGTCATGAACTCGACTTTTTCAGGGAAGCGCCGCTTTTGATGAGGGGTCATGATGTAACAACGGTTTGCCCACGCCGCGATCTCCTGTGAGCCGCCGGAGCCGGGCAAACGCACTTTGGGAGAATCGTACCCGCCGATGACCGTAGCGTTGATGTTGCCGAATTTATCAATTTGCGCGCCGCCCATAAAGCCCACATCCACATTGCCGCGCTGGAGGTAGTTGGAAAAAATGTCGTACATGCTCACGACGGATAATGAACCGCTTACAAGAGTGGGGTCGCCGATCGAAAGCGGCAATCGCGCAGGTTCCGCGCCGATCACGCCGGCTTCGTAGATCATCACAAGGTTTGGCGCGTGAGTGCGCTTTGCCAGATTGCATGCAAGGTTCGGTTGACCAACACCGACGAACACCACATCGCCATCGCGCAGCAAACGCGCGGCATTGATGATCATCAATTCGGCGGATGAATACTTTATTTCGCTCATAACACCTCATTCAGAAAATTTTGCATGATCTCGAACGTTTCTTTGGGACGCTCCAATGGAAGCAGATGCGTGGACTTCGGCAACGCTTCGACCCTCACGTTTGGCTGTTTCTCTCTTACAAGTCTCGCCGCACTTTCGAGGAACGTATCTGTCTCTGCGCCGCGCAGGATGAGAGTCGGCACGTGGAGGGTGGGCAGTCCGCGCCAGAGATCGAAATCTTGCAAGCCGGTGCGGTAGATTTGGGTCTCCCATTCCGGAGAATAGACCAACTCGAAACCGGTGCTTGTTTTGCGCGTAATGCCCTCGATATAAGTCATCAGATTTTCGTCGCTGAAATACCGGAATACACTTCGTTTACGATACTTCTTGAAAACGGATTCAAGGTCGTCGAAGTTCCTCCGTCGCTTTTTCGCGCCTACGATCAGCGGATGTACCCTGTCGCCCAGCCCCAGCGATTTGAAGATTTTCCACAAAACCAGCCTGAACGGAGTAAACAAAACGGGGTCAATCAGGACCAGCGCTTTGAAGCGGGCGGGGTCGAGCAACGCCGTTCGCAGGGTGACGATCGCGCCGATGGAGTGGCCGGCGCCAATCACCTGTTCCTCGTTGTGCGTGTCTAGAAAACGGTTCAGGTCTTCGGAGAGTGGATGCCAGCTTTGCAACTCGCTCGGCTGTGCTCCCTCCCACAGCGGGCGGAGGAGCATTCCGAAGACATGGTATTCCGTTTTCAATATCTCAAGCAACGGCGTGTAGCATTCAGGCGGGTATCCGTTGGCGTGAAGAAAATGAAGCGGTTGCCCTATGCCGCCAAGATCGAAAGACCTCATCCGCTATTTTACGTTAATACTTCCCATAATTGATCGGCTCGCTCATCAACTTTGGCGCCTCGAGCCGCTTGTGAGCCTCTGCGCCGAGTTTCTGCCAGTACTCGTCACGATCTTTCACTCCATACACCCACTCGTCCAGGTATTGCTTGGTCGCTTCCGCCGATTCGCTGACCTTATCCCATGCGAGATAAAACTCGTTATCGCGGTCGTAGTATCCCTGCGCGTAACTGGGATGACAAGCGAAGGGCACATGACAAACCACGCTGACCACGATGCCCGGAATCATCGTGCGGTTCGGGTCCGAGCGGATGACGGATTCATCCACAATCTCTTCCGCTGTTAGGATAACTTTTTTCGCGGCGAAGGCGGCTTCCTTTTGCTCGCCTATGATGCCCCATAAATGAGAGTTGCCGTTCGCGTCCGCGCGCTGCACGTGGACGATCGCCACATCAGGGTTCAGCGCCGGAACGACGATGACGTCTTTGCCGCCGTAGGGGTCGGGAATCCGCTTGATGTTTGAGTTTACTTTTTCCAGGTCGGTCGCTCCCGTCTGATTCATTGGAAGGAAAGGCAAGCCAGCTGCCCCGGCTTGAAGACGCGTGATCATCCCGAAGTGGGAATATTCCTCCCATTCGAGTTTTCCCTGCTCGATGGCAGAGCGGACGATGCGCAGTGATCCCACGCCGGGGTTGCCCATGTACGAAAAGATCACTTTCCTCGCGCATCCCGCCGCCACCAGCTGGTCGTAGATCAGATCGGGCGTGGCGCGCGCGAGGGTGAGATTCTTTTTTCCCTGGCGGATGATCTCGTGTCCCGCGGCAAATGGGATGAGATGGGTGAATCCCGCCGCGTACACCACATCTCCATCGGAGACGAGCGTTGCAACGGCTTCTGTGAGCGTGGTTAATTTCGACATTACTGTTCTTTCTTTCTAAAAAAGCTTTTGGTCCATCCGAAACGCCCGCTTGATGGGGAGGGGCGTTTGAGTTGTGAGCGGAGGACGAATCCCAGCCCTGCAACGATCACGCCCAGGCAAAACAGATCGAACCGCGGCTGGCCCGCGCTATCGGACAATAAAAAGTAGACCAGCATTCCCACGGCGATCAACAGGAAGAACGTGCCGATGCGGTGGATGAGTTCCTTGCGGTTGTAATTCTCAGGCTCGCCCATAATAATTAATTCCCCTCTCCCAACGGGAGAGGGGATGAAGGTGAAGGATTACCGTCGCGCTTTTTTCTTTGCGGACTTCTTCGTAACTTTCTTTTTCACGGTCGCTTTTGCTTTCTTGATTGCGGCGGGTTTCACCAATGTCTGGATCTGCTCGTGCATGTACAGTTGCACGTAGTAATATCCGCCGCCGTTCTTGCCGCTCGCGCCGGAACCTTTCCAGCCGCCGAAGGGTTGGAAGCCGGGCCAAGCGCCAGTGGTTGCGCCCTGCGGGCGGTTGGCGTACGTCACACCGGCTTGAATATTATCGAAGAACCAGGCGGTCTCCTTCGGAGAGCCGTAGAATCCGGCGGTGAGACCGTAATTGACATCGTTGGCGATCTTCATCGCTTCGTCAAGGTTGCTTACCTTGCCGATGGTGCTGATCGGCAGAAACATTTCGTACTTCCACAAGCGATGGTCGTAAGGCAGGTCGGTGACGAACGTCGGCTCGCAATAATACCCATTATCGTACATGCCGCCGGTCTTCACATGACCGCCGGTGAGGAACCTGCCGCCCGCCTGGTTGATCTCTTCGGTGAAATTCTTGAAGTCGTTGTACGATCCCTGGTTGATCACGGGCCCGATGTAGGTGGCGCGTTCGGTCGGGTCGCCGATGACGAGCGCATCCACTTTGGCTTTGAGTTTGGCAACCAGTTCATCGTAAACCGGCTCTTCCACGAGCACACGCGAAGCCGCTGAGCATTTCTGTCCCTGTAACCCAAACGCGGAGCGGTAGATACCAGTTGCCGCGTCTTCGAGATTTGCGTTGCGCGAAACAATGGCGGGATTCTTTCCGCCGAGTTCCAGCACGATCGGGCGGACGTAATTGCGGTTCGCGAAATCGCGATACATCTTCATGCCCACATCGAACGAACCGGTGAAGGTTGCGCCGTCAATTTCCGGGCTGTCCACCAGCGCTTGTCCGAGCGTGGAGCCGGGACCGGTCACGAAATTGAACACGCCGGGCGGGAAGCCGGCATCGCGCAAACATTCGGCATACAGGCGGACGATCCATGCCGTGTCTGTGGCGGGTTTGATCACGACGGTGTTGCCGGCAACGAGCGCCGCGCCGGTCGGTCCGCCGGTCAGCGCGAATGGAAAGTTGAATGGCGAAACGATCAGCCACACGCCATACGGACGAAGCACAGATATGTTCGTCGAGTCGTAGCCGGTGAGCGGGTCCTTGCCCATCGGTTTGATGAAGCCGTTATTTTCCTCCATCATTTGGGCGGGCCAATACATCAGGTCGGCGGTCTCTTGCACGTCGCCGAGCGATTCCATGCGGTTCTTCCCGACTTCCAGCGCCATCGCCGCGCCGAGTTCGAAGATCCGTTTTTCGATCAACGAGGCGGCTTTGCGAACCAATTTGACGCGCGTCTGCCAGGGCGTGCGGCTCCACGCCGGAAACGCCTTTCGCGCCGCGGCGATCGCCATTTGGGCGTGAGAGGCATTTCCTTTTTGCATCCGCGCCAAAACCCAGCTCGTGTTGACGGGCGAGTGGTCGTCGAACTTTTCCTCGGCGAACACATCCTTGCCGTCGATGATCATCCCGTATTCCCTGCCGAGGTTTTGCTTGAGAATCGCAACCGCTTTGTCGAAACCCTTGTGCAGGTCTTCGGGTGGATTGAACATCGTGCCGTAGGTGAGTTTGAAACCAGCCATGCGTCCTCCAGTGGTAGTTGAATAGTTTTATAGTTTGATAGTTCGGCGTGCCGGTTCGAGTTAACAATCGAACTGCCCGACTATCTACCTAGCGAACTAATCGAAGTATATCGTAGGAGTTTGCAACAGTCAAAGATGGCATTTGTAACATATATGTAAGGACTTTTTGGTACAAGTTGTCAGTCGTACAATCTGTTGTAAAGGTCTCGATGATGAGAAACCGCTTCTTTTCCCTATTATTTTTGGTTGCAGTTATTCTTGCGGCTTGTTCCACCGCCCCGGCAACACAACCCCCAGCCGCGCCGCCCGTAGTTGAATTGCCCAGCGCGACCCCCGCGATTTCCGTCGAAGGGAGCGCGACCCAGCCTCCCGTCGCGGTTGAAGCGCCGACTCAGGCTGTGCTCCCCGTCGCCACCTCGCGCGGACCCAATCTCGAAGCCACTGACCCAACCACTGTCAGCCTGGCTTCCGGGCAGTACCAACTGGTCGAATTTTTCCGGTTTACCTGAGGTACCTGCCGCGCCATGGCGCCCATGGTTCATGGGCTCGAAGCAGAATATGTTGGCCGTATCAAATTCACCTATCTCGATGCCGACGACCCCCGCACGTTCGATTTTCAGCAAGCGCTTGGGTTTTATTACCAGCCCGAGATCTATTTACTGGACGGGAACGGGAACGTCCTGCAAAAATGGGTTGGTTTTACCAGTGAAGAAGAATTACGGCAGGTATTTGACCAATACGTGCAGTAAAACGAATTCTCCGCAGTCGAACAACGGCGGAGAATTTTTTTGCCAATATTCCAATTTTCGCCGTTATAATTGACA
>CAYPCK010000214.1:0-2004 GCA_964409185.1 uncultured Anaerolinea sp.
ACAAGAAAAAATATCGTCCTTGCTGAACGATTACTTTCAGAGTTTATGAAGGAGATTGTAGCAAAAGAAATGCTTGGTTATCCATTAACTTCGTCAGTATTTCGTCTTCAAACCAAACTCGGTATTGGATAACCACTCTCTACTTTCCGCCTTCTTTCTTCTTTCCTCTTTCCTCTTTCGTCATCATCCCTCTTATCAAGGATTACTCATGTCCCCTCAACAATTCGCCGATAAATACCTCCTCGCCCTCGAACAAGCCGCGAAGGAAAAACCCTCCAGCGGACTCAACGGCTTCGAACAGGAATGGAATCTCCTCGATGAAGACCTGCGTCCACTGCTCACCGTGGGCGCGGGACCCAGCCAACATTCCTTCGTGGATTATCTCCGCGCCGAATGTATCCCGCCGTGGCAGGCGCAGTTCAGTCAACTCGAAGTCTTTCACTGGATGATTGAATGGGCGACACGCCCATATTACAGTCCGCGCGGCGCGATCTACGAAGCGCGCCTGATGGAAGCCTCGCTCATCAATGCGCTTCATCGCGCGGGCGTCAACTTCGGCGAACGCCTCCATTACTGGCACGGCAACCTGCTCTTCCTCACTGACATCGGTCATCATTCCATCCCTGGCAATTGGGGTATCGCCAAACGTCGCTATCTCGAAAAATGTGTTGACCTTTACGGCGACACGCTCGCCACCACGGGCATTCACACCAACATGTCCCTGCCCGACCCGCTCTTCGCCTGGGACTTCATGCATCTCACGCCCGCCGAGCGCGGCGACCAACATCTCGATGAATTCAAGTCCGAGTTCTACATCACTGCCGCACGCCTCCTGCGCGCCTTCGCGTCGCTTTTCGTGGCGACCACCGCGTCCACGCCGATGCAGGCTGAGGTCCGCGGTGGACGCGCTGTCGTCGCCCTCACCGAGTTCGATTCGATTCGCAATCTCACGTTCCCGAATCCGCCCGCCATCGACCTCCCCGACCTCTATCGTTCGTACAACGATTATTTGCAAATCTCCTACGACCTTGTGCGCCGCGGCGTCCGCTTTGGGAACAACAACTGGACTCCCATCCGCGCCCGCAGTTTTGCCGAACCCGTCGAGCGAATCATCTCCACGACGAGCGACCAACTCGCCTCTCTCTACGCCCGCGGCTTGTTTGCCGCTGGTCAGCCGACTCCACCCGAGGAGATGGCTCTGCAAATCGAAAAGCAAAACCTGATGGCTCGCATCAATTTGCCGATGGGACGTGTCGAAGTCCGCACCGATGAGGGCGGTCACTCGCTGGATCTGGATGTAGCGAATCTGACTCTCAAACATTTGCTTCTCCTCCGCATCTACTCCGACCCGACGTTTGCCCGCGGCTTCCGATACGATCGTGAGGACATCACCCGCGCTCGCCTCAACGAGACACTCGCCGCCAAACATGGGCTGCGCGCTGAGATCGAAAATCCGCTGACAGGCAAACCCATAGCCTTACGCGCCTTCCTCAAATGGACTCTCAATGAAGTGAAGCCGCTCGCCCAGGCCTTGAAGATGTGGGATGACCTGTATCCGCTCGTCGAAATGTCCGATGGCGGACGCAACACCTCCGAGAAGATCCGTGCCCGCCTGCAACTCGAACTTGGCGCAAATGACGAAGTGCCAATGACCGTGCTCAAAGAACTTTTCTACGAACACGAAGCCCAAGTCAAAGCCGATGTCGAACGCATCGCCTCCAACTATGCTTCCCTCGGAACCGACTCCTCCAAAATCGCCGAATTCCTCCAACGTGGACGCGACACCGCCCGCCAGACTCAAAACGCGCCCATTCAATTCCGCTCGCGCACACAAGCCGTCGTCGAAGTTTCCTATCCAGATAAAACCTCTGAGATTCTCGATTTAGCCCAACAATTGATTCGCATCCCCTCCGTCACCGCCTCACCCAACGAAAGACTTGACGAGGTCCATCGCGCGGGTTCTCTCATTGACGATTACCTCCGCAACGCCGGTCTCGAAACCAA
>CAYPCK010000214.1:2014-5021 GCA_964409185.1 uncultured Anaerolinea sp.
AACCAAATTCTTTGATGGCAAATATCCTGCGGTCTACGCACGCTTTCCCTCTCCCCACGGGAGAGGGCAGGGTGAGGGCGTTTCCCTCACCCCAACCCCTCTCCCTCAGGGAGAGGGGGACATCCTCCTCACGGGTCATTTCGACGTCGTCGAACCCGACCCAGACGATTCCCAATTCACCCCGCGCATCGAAGGAGATTATCTTTTCGGTCGCGGCGCAGCAGACATGAAAACCGTAGTAGCGACATATTTGGTTTGGATGAAAGATGCAATGGCATCCATCCGTAGGGGCGAAGCATTGCGTCGCCCCTACCCGAACATTTCATTGCTCCTCGTCGGCAACGAAGAAAACGGCGAAGCCGAAGCCTGGGGCACGCCACATGTGTTGAAGGAATTGAATTTGACGCCATCGTTATTCATCGCTGGCGAACGGACCGGCGAAAAGGGCAATGAACTCTTCGGCGAAATCTGCGTGGAGAATCGCGGCGTCATGCGCTTTGATATCATCGCGCGCGGGGCAAAAGGTCACAGCGGTGTGGTTGGTACAGGCGACCTCAGCGAAAAACTCATCGCCGCACGATCTGCATTGAACGAAATCTTTGCCAAACATCTTACGTTGAACGCTGCAGACGGATGGCAATCGCAAGCCAAGTTCCCATTTATCAATGTTGGCACGCCTGGAGTTTACAACGTCACAGCAGGAGAGGGGATTCTCGGCGTGGAGATTCGTCCAATTCCGCAGGATGATGTCCGCGGTCTGCGGTCTGCGGTCGAAGAATATTGCGCGGCAAGCGAACTGGAAGTTCGCTTTACAGTGATGGAAAATGGTGTGGCATGCGACCCGAATAACCCAGCGTTGAAAGCGTTGATCGAAGCAGTCAAACAGGCTTCGGGTGGAGAAGAGGCGAGAATCGGAAAGAAGTTACCCGGCACCAGCGCAAGATTCGCTCCCGGCGGGCAGGCGGTCGTCTGGGGGCAGTCGGGAGTTGGTCCACATGCGAAGAACGAAGCCCATTTCATTCCCAGTATCGAACCGTATTACAAGTCGCTCAATGAGCTGGCAAAACTATGAAGAGGAGCGTAATCTATTTTGTCTTACTTCAGACCTTGCCCAAATTTAATAGGATCAACTAGATGGGTTGTTATTTGAACTGGTTAGCATCCACCCATGAAAGCGCATGGCGGTACGATGGCAAGAATGGCGGCAAATACAACACCGCCAATATGGGCTGATTTTTCATACTTTTGAAAAATACTGCCAACAACCATTCCGCCGAATCCACCCGTGATTGCGCCAACAATCCCGCCGCAAATAAATCCAACTGGGACGACCGCGAATGAAGGTCCGACGCCCACCCTGCTCATATCCCAGATGTATGCAATAAACCAAATTATATAGTAAAGCGCGAGTGCAATCGCGCCAGAGAAAGCGCCAGCCAGAAACCTTTTTCCAATCATCTCATAACCTCCAAAAAACTTTCGAACGGACTTATATAACACCTAACCCCGAAAGCAATTTTCTGTTACCGCAAATTACCTCTTCTTCGAAGAAAATCAAATGGCGGGCGTTGATTCAACTTGATCAGATTTGCGCCCATCTCACTAACATGCAGCGCGGTGAGCGAACCTGTATCGCAACTCAGGCGTTGAAAGTGATCGAGCGGCATTCCTAAAAAGTGTGCTACCGCCAGTTTGATCGGGTCCGCGTGAAAGACCACCGCCACCACATCCTGCGGTTTGTTGTGTTTTTTCACTGCTCGCTCCAGCACATTCACCACGCGCACCTGGCATTCGGGGAACGATTCGCCTTCGGGGAACTGGAACCGCGAAGGCGAGTTCTGCACGATCTTCCACGCCTTGGTCAGCCGAAGCACCTTCCACGACCTGCCCTGCCACTTCCCGACGTGCGTATCCATAAGGTCCGGCTGCATGATGATTTTTAGTTTATGAGATTCGGCAATCGGAGCCGCTGTTTCCATCGCCCGGTCCAACGGACTCGAATAAAGCGCCTTGATCGGAACATCCTTCAACGCCTCTCCCAACGCCCGGGCTTGTTTTTGCCCCTTTTCATTGAGATGCACGCCGGGAATTCTCCCTGCCAATCTCCCGGTCTTGACGTAATCGTTCTCTCCATGGCGGATTAAAAAAAATAAAGGCATATCCTGTTCTTTCCCTCCAGGTATTCGGATGGATTACCCGATCACTTTCCCCGTACTCTACGGTCGGCTCTCGGGCTTGTGTTTGTGCTTGATATCTTGAATTGTATCTTGGGATAGATCGGGGATCTCGGTCGTTTGAGTGATGCCCAGAGCCTGGCGCTGGGCTTCCCGCCAGCGGCGCAGGCGTTCGACCACCTCCGCTTCATAACCCTGACGGGATGGGGTGTAAAAGTAGGTGCCCAACAAGGGTTTCGGTAGATACTGCTGCGGCAGGAAATGATCGGGGGCTTCGTGGGGGTACTGGTAACCCTTGCCATGGCCCAGGGCCTTGGCGTCCCGGTTGGCATACTGCAGGTGCCGCGGAACGCCGGTGATGCCTTCCTGTTCAATCAGTTGAAACTGCTCAACAGCGTGTACGGGCTGGCGTTCGTCTATGTCGCCATCAATATTCCGTTTACGGTGTGGCTGATGGATGGTTTCTTCCGCCAGATTCCGCCCGACCTGACCGAAGCGGCCTATATTGACGGCTGTGGCTACTGGTCGGCCTTCTGGCGCATTGACCTGCCGCTGGCGCTGCCGGGTCTGGCTGCGGCCTCCATCTTCGCCTTTCTGGCGTCCTGGAATGAGTTTCAGATTGTGAGCGTGCTGGCGCGCAGCAACGAAGCCAAGACGTTTCCGCCGGGGCTGTTCGCCTTCACCGAACAGTTCACAACCGACTGGCGCGGCATGTGCGCCATGAGCGTGTTGATGATGATTCCGGCCATTGTGTTTGTCATCCTGACACAGCGTAACCTGGTGCGCGGGCTGACGTTTGGAGCGATTAAGGGATAGACTTATCAAAAGTTGAA
>CAYPCK010000215.1:0-445 GCA_964409185.1 uncultured Anaerolinea sp.
CCCATCCTTCATCTAGGTGACCTCGGTTAGAGAATGAGCCGTAATGCCTCGCCGTGATTAACCCGCTTTTCCTCTCAGTGCAATGGAACAGTGCCCATATCGTAGGCCGCACGCGTTTCGTCCGTGACGATGGTTTCAAAGTCCACTTCCACGCCTTCTGTGTAAACCGTGCTGGAACTTCCGCCCGGCGGGTCCAATGCGACCAAGTTTCCGTTCTCGCACTTCCATTCGGCTTGCCGTGTGACGCCCGAATCGTATACATCCTCTTCGACGAACCCATCGCTGTCCGCGCTCAAGATGGTGTGTGTGTATGTGTCTGGAAACTGTCCCTGAATGTTGTACTTCTAGGTTGCGCCAACGATGGCTGGCATGTACACATTCTCGCATGCGTTTTGGGCGGGCGGCTCGGTTGCTGGAACATCGGTCGGTTGGATATTTGTCGAAG
>CAYPCK010000215.1:455-1885 GCA_964409185.1 uncultured Anaerolinea sp.
GTCGGGTTCGACAGGTTGCAGGCAAGTGATGCCACGATCAAACCGCACAGGGCAAGGCGAGGAGGAATTTTAAAGATGTTCATGACGGTTTATTTTCATCCTTTGAGGCGCGCGAATTTTTACGAGTATAGCACTCGAATCGACGCGCAGGACAAAGAGGGGAGAAAAGAGCCGCTCGGTAATCGAACAGTTCCGGGTCGTAGTTATTTCGATGGTTCGTTGTACACTGCCAGCCAGCCAAGCACGGCTCCAAGGAGCAGGATGCCCGGCGCGAGTACCGGTATCCCGCCTGTGAATGTGGCGTTGATCAACTCCGAAGTTGTGGTGTTCGGTTGGATCTCCAGCCAGAATGTGTAGTTGTTGTAGATGTGTTCGTAAAAGCCGATCAAACTACAGGCGGCAACTGCGATCATCGTCCATCGCAGGAAAGTGAGCGATGCCCGCCCCGGTCGGGTATACGCGAATGCGATCGCCGCCAAGCCAAAGGCAGAAAGGGCGAAGGGGAGATATTGGATATTCTCATTCCAGTGACCGACGAAGACCAGCTCCACCACGGTCATGAAGAACGTTCCGGCGGATACGACCAACAAGGTCCTTCGAATTTTTGTAAGCGTGGCTTCTGCATTCATACCGGTTATTCCAGGTAGGTGGTTGCGATCCCCAATTCATCGGCGCTGATGAATTGGCTCAATGCGGCGATGAATTCGTCGGCAGAGGCGTAGGGTCGGCTGGCGATGAGCGACTCAGCTTCGGCGGCGTCGAGACCCGGGATCTGTTGCAGGCTTTCCGAGTCCGAGTCGTTGATGGCAATGGGAACGTACACGTAATTCTCGTATTCCGTCACCTGCGCATCGCTGACGTACTTTCCGATCTCGCGCCTGAATTGCTGGATGCTGACGTACGGACGATATTCTTGAAACTCGCGCACCATGCGGTTCGAAAAACCCGGGATGGATGCAAGAAGCTCATCCCCGGTGACGGTATTCAAATTCAGTTTGACAAAGTTCGGGTCGGGCGTGGAAATTATGACCGGCTCGCCCTGTGGAGGGGACGATGCCCCGCAGGCGGTGATCAACATGGACGCCGCGAACAGGAAGGCGAGTATGGGTTGGTTTCTTTTCATCATTTTCTCCTGAATAAAATATTGCTCATTCTATGTGCCTCCCATGAAGGCGCGCTTAATTCCCTGTGTCGGCGGTGTGAAGAACCGGTGAGCGAATTGTGAGGGCAAAAATAAAGCCCCGGGATTTCGAGGGCTTTAGAGTACTGAGGTGTGAGATTACGGTCCCTTGAATTTCCAGACTTCGGTGCCGAAGTTGTCATTGCCGTTCGCCTGGAAGAACAATTCGTTGTTGAACACCAGGAGATAGGATGGGCTGGCGTTGCCTGCGGTGTTCAAATCTCCGACAAGTTTTGCGTTCGCGCCATCG
>CAYPCK010000215.1:1895-4986 GCA_964409185.1 uncultured Anaerolinea sp.
AGTTCGATCCCCTTGCCATCGTTGCTGATCGCGCTGAAATAGAGCGCGCCGTTGAATACCGTCAGGAAGGCTGGTGCGGCGTCGCCCGTCTCCGGGTTGATGTCGGTGACGCGGGTCGGGTTGTTGCTTCCGTCGTATTTCCACAATTCAACCCCTTTCCCGTCATTGCTGATCGCGCTGAAATACAGGGCGTTGTTGAACAAGGTCAGGTAGGCAGGGTTGGAATTGCCCGCGTCGGGATTGATATCGGTCACGCGCGCGGGGGCGTTTGTCCCGTCGAACTTATAGATCTCCACGCCTTTGCCGTCGGTGCTGACCGCGCTGAAATAGAGCGCGTTATTGAACACCGCCAGGTGAGACGGATTCGAATCGCCGGGTCCGGCGTTGATATCCGCCACGAGCAGGGTGGACGTGCCGTCGGTGCGCCACAATTCGACGCCGGTGGAATCCCCGCCTTTTGCGCTGAAGTATAAGAGGTTGTTGAACACCGTCATATACGATGGGTTGGCATCCGCGGCGCCGGGGTTGATCTCAGCCACACGGCCTGAATCTGACCCGTTCCAGCGCCAGAGTTCCACGCCGTTGCCGTCGCCGCCGTTCGCCCGAAAATACAACGCGCCGTTGTACGGTGTGAGGTAAGCAGGGTCGGAGCCGGTGGGTCCGAGGTTGATATCGTCTGCGAGGCTGGGGAGTTTGGCGGTGGGGTCGTATCTCCATAATTCCGCGCCTGCATTGTTGTTGCCGGTCGCGCGGAAGAATAACTGCCCGTTGAAATTGGCGAGGAAGGCTGGGTCGGAACTGTTGACGCCCGGATGGATGTCGGTCACGCGCTCGAACGGGTTGACCACCGGTGTCACCGCCGACACGTCCATCGAAAATTGTTTGGTGGAGGCGTCGGTGCCGGTAACGGTGATGATGACATTCCCGCTGGATGGGACTGCGCCGCTGAAAGTCAGGGTCGCATCCTGCGCTTTCATCGCAGAGTTGTTTGGCGCGGTGATGCCCATGCTGAGGGTGTTCGCCGGCGCATTAACTTTGACGGTCAGCGTTTGATTTTGAGCCACGTTCAAGAAATAGCGGATGCTCGATGTTCCGGTGATCGCCCCGGTCACGGTCGTGCCGGTCTGCCCGCTGGGGAAGGTGATGGTGATATCGCTGGTGCCGGGGTTCGGGTTGGGTGTGACCGGGGTGGAGGCCGGGCAGGCGCTGAGCGTTGTCTGGGCGGTGGCGGCTCCCCCGGCGGAGTTGATGGGGATCTTGAGGCAATTCCCAGCGGCGGGCGAGGCGATGAGGCGGTTCGCCGCTTTCAAGACGACCACGTCCGCGTTGAAACGTGTGCCGATATTTTCCCAGGTGTCGCCCAATTGCGCGACGTAATATCCGGCACAGCGCGGACCGTAGATCGTCCCTTTCGAGCCGATGTTTGGAACGTGAACCGCCATATCGGGCAAAATATAATGCGCGTTTGGAATCTGGGGATTGGCGGCGAGCGTGGCGTTTATATCCGCGCCGTAACAGCGCGCGATCTGGTACAGCCATTCGCCGCTCGTGACGGTGTGCGTAATGTTCGAGCCTTTGGTGAAGTTCCCAGGTGGCACAGCACCTTTGGTGACGGTGCTCGTTGCGGGTTGCGAAGTCACGCCGCCGCCCGTGGCTGTGACGGTATTGACAATGTTCGTGGCATTGAAGTCGTTTTGGGTCACCGCATATTGCGCCGAACAGGAAATCGATTCGCCCGGACCGAGCGTGCGGTTCGGCACATCGCAGTTGATCGCGGCGGGCTGTTTGCTATCGGTGACTTTAAATTGGTCGGGTCCGATCGCGGAACCGCCGGTGTTCTTAATCACATAGTTATAGGTGATGACCTGCCCAACCGCGCTGTACGTTGTAGTGTTGGGGGTGACGGTGACGGTCAATGCGTTGTTGCATACCGTCGCCACGGTGGTGGTTACCCGATTTGAAGCCACCCCGGCGGCTTGCGCCGCGGCGTTGCTGACCACCTTACAGGCGTTGAGATCAGCCTGCTGAATCGAATATGTGGAAGCGCAATTGAAGGATTCGCCGGGGTCAAGATTATTATCCCGGTTTCCAACCGAGTTGACCGCCGCGCATACGGGCGCGCTCGTCTTGTCGTCGATGACGGCGATGGGTCCGGCGACGGCGACATCCCCGGTGTTGGATACGGAATAGGTGTAGTTGATCGTCTGACCGACCGTATAAAAGGCGCTGGTGCCGTTGACCGCGACGACACCCAGGGTCAACGAGGCGGCTTCACCGGAGGCGGGTCCGACTGCCGCGTTGACGGCTTCCGTTGGCGTTGGGGTCACGCCGCCGATACAAGCGGAGAGGATGAACGAGAAAATGATCCCCATGGTGAGAATTCGAGAGATATATTTCATTGACCTTGCCCTTTCCCTTTCTGCCAATGGAGGCGGGAACCGCCTTGTTCCTTCAATGAGTTCCAGTTCAGTATACGCAGTTTGACGAGTTTTTACAACCGGGGGTTCCCGAATGTTGAGGACTAAACGCGGAAATTTGTCACTGGATTTTTGGGAGGGAATGTCCTATAGTGAAGGCACAACCAGTGTCCGATTGGCGGGGCGGTCGGGCGAGGAGCAAAATCATGGAGATCGAGATTGGACGAGTTTCGCATTACTACGATCACCTCAGCGTCGCTGTGATTTCCCTCATCGAAGAACTCAAATTAGGCGACAAGATTCACATCGTCGGACATCACACCAACCTCACCGAGCGCGTCGGTTCCATGGAAGTGGACCATCGCTCGATCGTGTGGGTGAAACCCGGCGACAACGTGGCGATTAAAGTGCCCAGCCGCGTACACGAACACGACAAAGTCTATCGCGTCGTCGAGGACTTAACCGAGCACGCGCCTGCTTGATCGCGCGCCTGTTCGGAGATGAAAGGGGTATTTTTGATTCCGCGATTGTCACCATCTGTTCATCTCACGGCTCAAACACCCGCCACTGAAACCCGGTGCCCGGCGAACCGACCCAAACCAGGTTTGGGTTGGCGGAGTGGATCGCGATCGGACTGGCGAAATTCCAAGCCATGCCTTCGTTTCGTTTCACGG
>CAYPCK010000216.1:0-4979 GCA_964409185.1 uncultured Anaerolinea sp.
ACGCCGCTATGCCTCTCGCCGCGTAAGCGATGAGACCATAACGGTTGACGCCTTAGGGCGTCACGTCCGCCGGAGCCGTCCTCCACCCGGTGACGGACCGGGCGAAACAATGGTGTGAGTGCCGCGCATGATTCTGCTAATTGCGCGAAAGACCAGCAGATGGTCACAGGGTAACCTGCCCGCCGAGATCCCTGTGATGAAACCCTTCGGCAGGCTACGCTCGTAGAATTTCGAGGGTCGAGTCTTTCGGACCCGGGTTCAATTCCCGGCATCTCCACTGGAAACGCCCGGCAATGCCGCCGGGCGTTCTGCTTTCCTCTCGACAACTATATTTGCATTTGTGTTATATAAAGCACCATGAAAAAAATTCTCCTCGGATGTCTCGTTCTCCTTACCGCCTGCGGACCATCGCTCACAACCACCCCGACTGCGACTCCGGTAGACTCGCTCTTCGCCGTTGAAACGCATCTCCCCACCCTTCCGCCTGCCACGCCCACCCTCGGTTCGACTCCGACCGTTGAGCCTTCACCCACCGCGCTTCCGCGATTTTTCACCAACGAGTTCGATGGCTCGCTGGCGGGCTGGGTCATCCTGCAAGCCGGGAACGATTCGGTGCCGGCGGTCAATGTGGCGAACAGCACGCTCCTGCTTCAAATGGATACGCCATTTACCTGGTTGTACGCCCTCTACGGACCCGAAGACTACGCCGACGTGCGCATCGAGACCGGGTACCAAAACCTGGCTGGCACGCCTGCCTCGGCGGGACTGGTCTGCCGTTACAGTGAAGCGGATGGATGGCTTGAATTCAACCTCTCGACCGATGGGGTCTACAATATCTTGTACGGAAAATGGCTGGCGTTGGGCGTGGCGGAGTATACCCCCATCACCGACGGCGCGATCAAGGATGCGCAACCCAGCGGCGCCCTGCAGGCGATTGGCTTGGAATGTGACGGGGATACGCTAACCCTGCTTGTGGCGGGAAATGTCCTCCGCCGCGTGGATGTATCGCGCTATGCGCTGGGCGCGGGCAAGGCGGGCATCACCGCCGCCTCGTACGAAAATTTCCCGGTCGTAGTGGGGTTCGACACCGTGGAGATCGGCGAACCGTAGCAAAGTATGTTCGGGGGAAATTTTCTGGAACTCATGCAATCCCATCATCGTTAAAGTCAAAAAGGAGGATGCGATGAACACTTTATCGAAGATGTTATGTGTGGCGCTTGGTGTTGCCAGCGTAAGTTTGGCGGCTTGCACGCCCGGCGCGTCTGCTCCCACGGCAACCGCCGCAGCCGCCCCCACCAAAGACCCGGTGCCGCTGAGCAGCCGAGTCAGCCTGACTATGGTTGTGATGCGCGAGGAGGGGTCCGCGCCAAAATACATCATCACCGGTCAACTTCCGCGCCTGGTGGGGAGCGAGGACGATCGCGTCAAAGATTTCAACAACAAGACGGAAAAATTGGTGCGGGAGGAGATCGAATACTTTCGCGAGAACATCCTTGCCCACATGCCTGTGACGCCCATCACAGCGGGAAGTTCTTTCGATGTTCAATACACGCTGGTGTATCAGAACAACGGGATATGGGCGTTGAAGTTTTTCTTCTCCGGCTATGCCGATGGGGCGGCGCATCCGTTTCACTACAGCGCGACGTTCAATTACGATCTCGAGCAGGGGAAAAAGTTATCGCTTGAAGACCTCTTCGCCGCCGATACCGGCTACCTCAAGACCATCTCGAGTTTCTGCATTGCCGAACTCAGCCGCCGCAGCATCGGTTTTTACGGTGGGTTCGAACAGGGCGCCGAACCGGTGGAAAAGAACTACCGGAACTGGAATATCACCTTCGAAGGCTTGTTGATCACGTTCGACGAGTATCAGGTCGCGCCGTATGTGGCGGGACCGCAAACGATTCTCGTGCCGTATGGAGAGTTGAAGACGTTGATCGATCCGAAAGGTCCGCTCGTGTTGGTGGCGCCCTGACATAACCAGATAGCCGGTCGCTAAAATATTGGCGGATTTTGGCGGTCAAACCGCCCTTGCGTTTGCCCTTCAAAACTGCTATACGTGGGCAAGCAAGGAGATGAGATTGCCGAACACACATCCGCCATCCTATAAGACGTATTTTGTTGACCTGCCGCTCTCGCGCCTGCACATCCTCGAAGTGGGCGAAGGCGAGCCGCTCATCCTGGTGCCTGCCACCATCTCGGAGTGGGAAGATTGGCTCACCCTGGCGCAGTTCGTGGGGCAATGGTTCAAGGTGTATTTTTTCGAATTACCGGGGCATGCTCAATCCTCACCCTTCAAAGAATCGTTTACCAGCGAACGGGTAGCCGAACTCGTGGAGCAACTCGCCGACAAGCTTGGGTATGATCGCTTCAATCTGATGGGGTTTTCGTTTGGCGGCATCCTTGCCATGCGCGCCTTCAAGCGCCTTGCGGCTCGCATCGACCGCCTGATCTTCATCGCTCCCTGCCTCGGGCGGCAGGCGCTGCCGTATTCGAAAGCGCGGTTGACCGTGTTGTATCATGTCATCCAGCAATTCAAGCGAGGCTGGGTGCAATCGGCGTTCGTGGCGTTTGCGCGGAACCCGCGAACGCTCTCGCTGGCAATCGCCTTTGTGCGCGCCATCGGAAAACTCGAGAACACCATTCCCCTGAAAAGGAAACTGCCGCGCACGAGAACCACCACCATCGAAATCCTCTCCTCGCAGATCATCGAGATTCTGACGACGGAGTTCGACGTGCCAGCACAGAAACATGAAACGCCGTGTTACTTCGCCATGTCCATTTATGACCCGCTCCTGCGCTTCGACACCACCTTGAAGATTGCTCAAAACCATTTTGCCGACCTGAACGTGGTGCGACTCACCTATCCCTTTCACCAACCGCCTCGCCCCTTTACCTTCGAGGAACTCAACGAAGGGTTCTACGAAACTGTTGACGCGTTTATGAGGGTACATGCCTAACAATATGTCCGGGCGAAAAATTCTTGTTTACACATTGATCGCCGCGTTTGCAATTGCACTGTGGGTCTACCGCCAGCCGCTCCTGGACTGGCTCCGCTGGTTCAGCGATCTCGATGCGGTGATCGAATCGATTCGAGGGTATGGTTTGTGGGGACCCGCCGTGTTGTTCGTTCTCTTTATCTTGCAAGCCTTCCTTGCCTTCATCCCCGGCCAGGCGCTCATGATCGCCAGCGGATATATCTACGGTTTCATCGGCGGCATCCTCATCACGTGGACGAGCCTTGTGGTGGGCGGGCAGATCGCGTTCTGGCTTTCGCGCAAATACGGGCGTCCGTTCGCCGAAAAATGGATCGCGCCCGCCACCCTCGACCGCTGGGACAAAAGCGCGGCGGGGCAGGGCGTGGCGTTTTACGTGATCACGCTGGTCATGCCGCTCATCCCCAACGATGCGATGTGCTACGTTGCCGGGTTGGGGAGCATGCCGGCCCGGCGGTTCTTGCTGGCAAACATGCTCGGGCGCGGAATCGCCAGCATCCTGACCGTCACCGTCGGGGCGTATGTCAGCCAGATTCCCGCCCTGATCTGGATATTCATTATTGGCTTCATTGTTTTGGGGCTGGCTGGCTGGTTCGTGGCGCGTCGCTACCAAAAGGCGAACCAGGCGTAAATGGAGTATCGAACCGGTCACGCATCCACTGCCTATGAGAATCGCGTACATCACCCAGTCCTACCCGCCCATGATCAGCGGCGCTTCGATCGTGGTCGAACAACTTGCCAGCGGCATGGCGGAGCGCGGGCATGCGGTGCTGGTGATCGCGGCAAGCGATAAAAACCACCCGTATACATCCACGCACAAGAATCTCACCGTCCAACGGCTGAAGTCCATGTCTCATCCGATGCGCGTGCGCCAGCGGTTTCTCATTTACCCGCGCAGTTCCATTTTGAAAGCGCTCGAAAAATTTCAGCCCGATATCATTCACTCGCACGAACCGATTTTATGCTGGGTTGGTTTCGAGTACGCCCGGCGATACCACATCCCCACCACCTTGACCGTCCACATGCTCCCGTGGTTCGTAACCGCCATCCTCACTGACCGGGGCGGGCTGGATACGGCTGTGGAAAAAGCGGGATGGAAATATTTGGACATTCTTGCGCGCAAGTCCACCTCGGTCATCACCACCACCAAAACCGTTTCGGACATTGTGACCGGCGCGATGGGCATTGATTCGGAAACCATTCCCTGCGGCATCGACACGCGATTGTTTCACCCGCCTCTATCCCCCAGTGAAGTGGATTCGACAAAAGCGAAATTCAATCTACCCCCCGGCGTTCCGATCATCCTGCACGTGGGGCGGCTCGACCCGGAGAAGATGGTCGAGCGCGTCATCCACGCCGCCGAGGAGGTGATGAAAAATTCTCCCGCTCATTTGTTGATCGTGGGGGATGGAAAGGAAAAAGAAAAACTTGTCAGTCTGGCTGAATCGCTTGGGTTGCGCGAACGCGTCCACTTTACCGGGTACATCTCCATGAAGGACGGCTTGCCCGAGGTGTATCGCATGGCGGACGTGTTCGTGATGGCATCGGAAGTTGAATCGCAGGGACTGGTGCTCCTCGAAGCCGCCGCCAGCGGATTGCCTCTCGCTGCGTTCGAGGCGACGTCCATCCCCGAGATCGTGCATCACGGCGAAAACGGGTATCTGGTCAAGCCGGGCGATGTGCATGCCATGGCGCAGGCGATCGCGAAGATTCTCGCATCGCCTGAAATGTCGAAGCAGATGGGGGAGGAAAGCCGCCGCCTTGCGGAGAATTACGATCACGAACTCGTGCAGATGTTGCACGAGCAGTATTACAAGAAGTTGATCAATCAACAGGCATTGGAAAAATGCGAAAAACCCTCTTCGTGGAAGCGCGTCAAAGTGTGGATGGGGTTGGGGAAATAGCGAATTCCATCCATCAGGGGTCATTGCGAGACCCGATCCCGCGTAGCGGGGCAGGTCGTGGCAATCTCAACTAGCCGCCCAC
>CAYPCK010000217.1:0-350 GCA_964409185.1 uncultured Anaerolinea sp.
CCCGAACACATCAAGGATCTTTTCCGGCTTGGGTTGAGCGGTTATCTGACTCCCCCGCTAAAAACCACAGAGATTACCGAGACGGTCGAAACGAGCCTGTTGAACGCCCACCGTGTGGGTGATTGGATGCGACGCGAAGTGCGACGCACCACCGCCTCGCTCAAAAAACGCGCGCAGATCTCCGAATCAGAGCGCATGAGGCTCGAGTCGGTCTTCAATAACATTCATGATAGCGTGATGCTCCTCGATGGAGAAAAGAAAATATTGTTGATCAACCCAGCCATGTGCCGCACCTTCGGGTTGGACCCCAAACTTGCGCTGGGCAGGCCGGTGCTGGAGGTGATCACGCA
>CAYPCK010000217.1:360-4955 GCA_964409185.1 uncultured Anaerolinea sp.
CCCGACCTGCTGGCGCTTCTCATGCGCAAGAATGGCAACGACCCCCTAAACTATTACGAGGTAGGGTTCCCGGATGGACGCGTCGGTAACGCGCAGATCACCGCCATTCAGGATGTGGGTTACGCTGTCACCATGCAGGATATCACTTACCTGAAGGAAATGGACCGCGTGCGCAGTGAATTCGTCCATACGGTATCGCACGACCTGCGCTCACCGTTGACATCGGTCATCGGGTACACCGAACTGGTCGAACGCGCCGGCGAACTCAATGAGAGCCAGCGCGATTTTCTCAAACGCATCCAGGATAGCGTCCAGCATATCACCGCGCTGATCAACGACCTGCTCGATCTCGGCAGTGTGGAGGCGGGCATGGATACGCGGCGGGAATTCGTGCAACTCGAACCCATCCTGCGCTACACCTTGAACATGTTGCAAGGGACGATCAAAACCAAACGCATCAAAGTGCTGACCGAGGTTGCCCCAGCCCTGCCAGCCATCCGCGCCAATCCCATCCGCCTGCGACAACTGCTGGATAATGTGGTGGGGAACGCGATCAAATATTCGCACCAGGGCGGCGAGGTGGGGATTTCCATTCTTGCCGAAGGCAGTCAGATCATCCTGAAGGTTTCAGATAACGGTCCGGGCATCCCTGTCGATGACCAGCCGCATATCTTCGATAAGTTTTATCGCGGGAGTAACATCACCGATCACATCTCCGGTTCCGGGCTTGGGCTTGCCATCGTAAAATCCATCGTGGACAGCCACCAGGGACGCATTTGGGTGGAGTCGGCGTCGGGCGCGGGCACATCGTTCTTTATCGTCCTGCCGGTGAAATCGGATACGCAGCCCCTTCGAAAGCTTGGATGAAAAAATCTCCGCCACATGGACGGAGTTTTTTTTATGCTGACTGAAATGATTACTTCTGCGGCAAGCGGGAGAGGATGGAGTTCTTCGGTTTGCGCGGTTCGTCTGGGGGCTCGGTGCCAGTGCGCATACTTTCCATCTCGGAACTGAACCGCAGCCAGTCCTCCACGAGGATGACGAGATGTGGGGTTTTATCCTTGAAGAAAAAACGGGAGAGGAACAGCCGTAGGATGGTCGGCGAGATCGGGTAACCGTTCAGGTCCAGCACCAGCGCGGTCTTCGAAGCAAGCGGGGAGAGGATATCTTGCAACCAGCCAGACATGCCTTTGATCGGGAAAAGCATGCGCATTTCGGTGGTGGTGGTGCGGCGGATGCGGCGGTAGGAGATGTTCATCCGCAGGAACGGGGTGACGAATTTCAGGTGAGTGGGGTGGGGCTGGATGTATGCCATGAAACGGATCGTGAAAAAGAAGATGCCCGCAAGAATGGCAAGCACGCCGATTCCAGCCAGCACTTGCCAGCGGAGCGGGGTGAGACCCGCGGCGGGTTTGATATATTCGCTGTAAGCAAGCGCGAACAGACCCAACCCCATGAAGATCATGGCGAACCACCAGCGGCTGACGATGTGACGATAGACGATGAGAGGGTATTTTGTTCCGGGGCGGCGAGCCATGCTCTTAATCGTCCTGATTCATGTTGATGGACATCCCGCTTTCACCCGTTTCGTCCAACCCGCCGTTGAGTTGACTGCTGAGTTTGCGGATGGCTTGGGAAAGGTTTTCACCGCGCAGGGAGAAGGTGACGTCGCCGCGTGTCTTTTCGATGATGCCGCGGGCATTGTCGGTTTGACGGCGCAGACCGTTTGTGATCGCGTCGGGGTAGTCAATGGTCACGAGCACGGAGTAGATCTCGTCCATGTGGTTGAGCAGGCGTTCGGCTTCCTGCGAGTAACCGGAGCGCAGGATGTCGAGGGTGCGCCGGCGCAGTTCCCCGACCACCTCCGCCAGCCCGTTAAGGTAGGTCGAATATTCGACGCCCAGTTCGCCCGGCGTGTGAAGCGACTGGTTCTGGATCAGGGCGCAGGTGACGTTGGCTTCGACAAATTCCTTGAGCGCGTCCTGGGTATATCCGGCGTAGTACATATCCGGGTGGGTGGAAAGCTCGGCGTGCAGCCGGTTGGCGAGGCTGTGCGCCTCGGCGAGGTGTTCCTCCATCTCTTCGCGCGCATTGCGATGCACGGCGCGGATGGCAAGCGAGCATTCGCGGGTCAACTGGCGGGTGAGGGCGAGCGCCTGTTCGCGGGTGGCGTTGCGAATGTCGAAACTTTTGCGGATTTCTTCCGCGATAATAGATAGTTTGTGCATGACTACTCCTTGGGCGGCTCGGGTGGATGCAGATTACGGAACAGGTTGTCGGCGAGCGAGTTGCCCGGTACTTTGATCTCTCCGAAGGCGGCTTCATAGCGGGCAAGGTTTTCAGCCAGGGCGCGTTGGAGTAATTTTGCGCTGAGCGGGGTCATGACGAAGCGCGATTGGATCTTTGCCGTGGTTTCGCCGGGGAGCATGTGGGCAAAATCCACCACAATGTCGGCGGGGGAGTGAGAGATGCGGGCTAGGTTGGTATAGACCGGTTCCATGCCTTCGGGGAGGATGATCTTTGGTCCCGGCACCGGCTGGTTGTTCTGGGCGGGCTTGGCAGGTTCAGGGGAGGGCGTGGTCATAATAGATTTCCAAACGCAGGTAACTCATTGCTTCGCCGCCGAAGACGGCGACTTGAGCATTGATATTAAAACGGGATCTCATCCTCGGATGGGATTTCGGCATGCTCCATGCCGCCAGCCATGGGTCCGTCTCCGCCGCCTTCCCCGCGGGAGGAGAGGAATCGGACGGTGCCAGCCGTCACTTCGTAGGATGCGCCGGCGGAGCCATCCTGCTTTTGCCAGATGCGCGGACCGCCGGTCGCTTTATCGGGTGTGAGGCGACCTTCGATGAGGACCTTCATGCCTTTTTTGACGTACTGGTTGCAAACCTCCGCCTGCTTGCCCCACGTGGTGACGCGGAACCAGATCGTTTCCTTGACCTGTTCGCCGTTGCCAGTGGTGTATTGGCGGTTGGTGGCTACCGAGAACGAGGTGACTGCCTGCCCCGAAGGCGTGTATCGCATTTCGGGGTCCTTGCCGACGTTGCCGACGATGATGAGGGTGTGATACATGGGGGAAATCTCCTTTGTGTTGAGGTACCCGCCGAATCGGCGGCGGGGAATATTGACATTTCGTATTTTACTCCAACCTGATGGGTTCACCTAGAGAATTGAAGCGCTGGTTTGCCTGCGGTTGAATTAAAATCTCACCTTACGCAATTTATGCCTTTCAGTCAGGCTTCATGTCCAATTTGACCACTGACCGCCGACGACCGACTCAAGAGTAAGAACAACGGTCCGCTGTCGGCGGTCAAAATGTAGAAGCAAGCCAATCGCGCGTAACATTAGTAGAATAAGCCAAAGTAAGAGTTAAGGGTTTCGAACGGTCTGCACTACAAACCCATTGCGAGGAGTGTTTATGTCGAGAGAACTTGCGCCTGCCCGTTACCACCCGCTTCACGTGAGCTTGCATTGGTTGATCGCCCTGCTGGTGGTCATGATGTTGGGAGTCGGGAAATTAATCCTGCCTGGCTTGCCAGCCGATGACCCGCAAAAGGTCTTCATGCTCCGCTCTCACGCGTTCATCGGTGGGGCAATCGCCATCCTGCTCGTGATCCGTTTGGTGTTACGCTTCACAGTTAAACGCCCGGCGCCGGCGGATGCCGGCAATGCGTTCTTGAATTTCCTTTCCAAAGTCGTTCACTTCTTGTTGTATTTTTTCTTGATCGGCATGGCGGTGAGTGGCTTGGGGCTATTCCAACTGGCGGATTTGCCCGCTGTTTTCAGTGGCGCGGCTCCGTACCCGCAGGATTTCTTCCAATTTCCTCCGCGCATGGGGCACGGGATCACCTCGTGGCTGTTGCTCGGATTGATCGCCCTGCACGTTGGGGCGGCTTTGTATCACCAATTCATCCGCCGGGATAATCTGCTTGGCAGGATGTGGTATGGCAGGTAACATATCAAAAAGGTCCGAAGGCGGCAAAGCTTCGGAACTTTTTGATTCATGAGCCCGATACGGAAGAAAGCTCGTTTCATGATACGGGCAACAACCCGTTAGTAGGCTTGAGAACTATCGGCGCTTCAACCGGATATTCTTTGTGCGATACAGATTTCGGCTTGTAACTTGCCGAAACTTGTTGTATATTGACTCCACCGTATTCGCTCTGGTTTATGGAGGCACAATGAAATCGAACCGATCCATCGTTATTCTCCTGGCTCTCGTCGCTTCACTGCTGGCAGGGTGCGCGGGTTCACTGGCAGACGCCGCTCCCACCACCACGCCAACCAAACCCAAACCAACGGTCACGCCCACGCGCACCCCGCAGGCGTTGGCGGCAAATGCAACACCCACGACCGCCGCGCTCCTACCCGTGCCTTCTCCGTTTGATATTTCCATGCTCTTCACCAACGGATCGTGCGGCACCGGCACGCCGACCTGGGACTACACATTCACCATTGATGGCACTTCTCTGACACAGGTTCAAACGAACGGGATTGGTGGTCCGCCGGTGGTGACGCTGACAGGCACCTACGATCCTGCGACTGGCGCATTTAGCACATCGGCGGATGTGGGTACCGGCATCGAAAATCAT
>CAYPCK010000218.1:0-4925 GCA_964409185.1 uncultured Anaerolinea sp.
TGGCATATATTTATCAGATCGCGCGTCAAACGGTCGCCGGCAGGGAACTTTACGGGTTGACTCCGCACGTCACCTTCGGCGAGTTGGTTTCGGGAATGAATCGCGAACATGTCCTTAGCGAAATAGAAAACGCCGCGCGGCGAACGTTGAGTCAACACATGACATGGAAGGGCGCATGAAATCAGAACTCCGCATCTTCACAGACCTTGAACGATTGAGTCGTCATGCGGCAAATCTGTTCATCGAACAATCGAATCGTACCGTTCGCGAACGCAATCGCTTCCTAGTCGCGTTGAACGGAGGCGGCACACCGGCGCGCCTCTTCCAATTGCTCGCCTCGGAGTACCGCGAACAAGTTAAGTGGGGCAAAGTCCACGTCTTTTGGGGTGACGAGCGTTGTGTTCCCCCACACAACGCGGAAAGCAATTACCATCAAGTGATGGATTTATTGTTGAGCCACCTCTCGATTCCTGAAGAAAACATTCACCGCGTCAAAGGCGAACTCGACCCGGCTTCAGCGGCGGATGAGTATGCGCGAACACTAAAACAATTCGCGGAACCTGAGTTGAATTTTCCGCGCTTCGATTTGGTTTATCTTGGCATGGGTGAGGACGGGCACACGGCATCGTTATTCCCCGGCTCGCCCGTGCAAGTCATCGAACCCGTCTTCGCAGTGACGGCAAACTATCAAAACCGCCCCGCCAACCGAGTGACGTTGACACAAGTTGTCTTCAACCAGGCGCGGGTGGTTGTGTTCATGGCATCGGGGGAAAAGAAGGCAGAAACTTTGGCAGAAGTGCTCAGTGACAGATATAATCCAGCCCAATACCCCGCCCAGCGCATCGACCCGAAAGATGGGCAATTGATCTGGCTGGTGGACGATGCCGCGGCGGGCAAACTGCCGAGAAAAATGAAAGGGTTCAAGATTTGCGAAGGGTAAGTCTGTTGGTTGAGTAGGGCGAAGCCGTATCGAAACCAACAATGTTCAAGAGAAACCTTGTATCAAGAATTGCTTTACGCACTGGTGGTTTCGATACGCCCTCCGCTATCGCTTCGGGCTACTCAACCACCAATTGACCAATGAAATGAGGAGACATCATGGAACTCGCAATGATCGGGCTGGGAAAGATGGGGTTGAATATGGCAACGCGCCTCGCGCGCGGTGGACATCGTGTGGTTGGCTACGCTCGCACCGCCGCAACGGTAGACGAAGCAATTAAGAACGGCGCGGAAGGCGCGCACTCGCTGGCGGAGGCAGTGGGCAAACTCAAATCGCCGCGCATCGTGTGGTTGATGGTTCCTGCGGGACAGGTCACACACGATGCGGTGCAGGAATTATCCGGTTTGCTTTCCAAAGGGGACATCGTCATTGACGGTGGAAACTCGAACTACAAAGATTCCGTCCGTCACGCGGCGATGCTCGAACCGAAGGGAATCGAATTCGTGGACTGCGGCACAAGCGGCGGCATCTGGGGGCTGACGGAGGGGTACAGCCTGATGATCGGCGGCACAGCCGAAACGGTGGAAAAGATGCGTCCCATCTTTGAGACGCTGGCTCCCGCCGCCGACAAAGGCTGGGGACGCGTCGGTCCGCATGGGGCGGGTCATTTCACCAAAATGATCCACAACGGGATCGAATACGGCATGATGCAGGCGTTCGCCGAAGGCTTTAGCATTTTGAAAGCGAAAAAAGAATTCGACATGGACCTCGCGCAGATCTCGCACATCTGGCAACACGGCAGTGTCGTCCGTTCGTGGCTGCTCGATCTCGCCGCGCGCGCATTAGACGAGGACGCGAATCTTTCAGCGATCAAACCCTGGGTGGCTGATTCGGGTGAAGGGCGCTGGACCGTGTTCGAATCCATTGACCTTGATGTCGCCGCGCCAGTCCTCACGCTCGCGCTGCAAATGCGCTTCGCCAGCCGCGACGAGGAAAATTATTCGGCGCGCATGCTGGCGGCGTTGCGTAATCAATTCGGTGGTCACGCCATCAAGAAGGCGGAGTGATGTAAGTGTTCCATCGTATGGTTTTAGAAATCCATGGGCGCAACCGGCGTTCTCTTACGCCGGCGGGGACGTTAGAGAACGTCCCCTGCGCGTCTTGTGATCTTCAACCGACTACTTAGCCACAGAGTTGCAGAGACGCAGAAAAATATTTAATTCCTTGCGCCTCTGTGACTCAGCGGCAAAGCGAGAAATTATGGACAACGGACTTCCCACAACCATCATCATCTTCGGCGCATCGGGCGACCTCACCCAGCGCAAACTCATCCCATCCCTGTTCAGCATCTTCCGCAAGGGACGCATGCCGAAGCAGTTCAACATCTTCGGCTACGGCGGGACGGCGTTTTCAAACGACAAGTTTCGCGCGCATCTCGAAGAAGGGATGAAACAGTTTGCGTCGTTTTCATTCACCGCCGATGAATGGCACGCGTTCGCACCGCATCTGTTTTACCAGCAGGGACAATACGGCAACCTCGACGATTTCGAGAAACTCATCAAAGTGCTGGACGCGCAGGAAAAGGGACCGGTCAATCGCATGTACTACATGGCGACCCCGCCAGGAGTCTTCCCCAGCATCATCGCCATCCTCGGGCTGACCGAGCAACTCAATGAGAAGGACGGCTGGCGGCGCGTGGTGATCGAAAAACCGTTCGGCACCGACCTCAACTCGGCAAAAAAGTTGAACCAGCAGATTCACAAAACCGTCAACGAGAGTCAGATCTATCGCATCGATCATTATCTCGGCAAAGAAACCGTGCAGAACATTTTGGTCACGCGGTTTGCCAACACGATCTTCGAGCCGTTGTGGAACCGCAACTATATTGACCATGTCGAGATCACCGTGGCGGAAAAGGTTGGCGTGGAGCACCGCGCGAGGTTTTACGACGGCGTCGGCGTGATGCGCGACATGTTCCAAAACCACCTCCTCCAGTTGGTGTCACTGGTTGCCATGGAACCGCCTTCGTCCTTCGAAGCCACGGCATTGCGCAATGAAAAGGTCAAGGTGTTGAGTTCGATCAAGCCGATGAATCAGGAATCAGTGGCGAAGCGAACCGTGCGCGCGCAATATCAGGGCTATCGCGCGGAGGCGGGGGTCAATCCCGAATCGTTCACGCCCACGTTTGCCGCCGTCCGCTTGCAGGTTGATAACTGGCGCTGGCAGGGCGTACCGTTTTATTTGCGTTCGGGCAAATCGCTGAAGGAGAAGTTGAGCCAGATCGTCATCCAGTTCAAAGAGCCGCCGCACCTGCTGTTCAACTCGTCGAATGGCGGACCAATTCCCAACATGCTCGTGTTGTACCTTCAACCCGACGAGGGCGTGCACTGGCGGTTCGAGGCAAAAGTGCCGGATACGATTTCGGAGACGCGCTCAGTGGATATGGAATTCCACTACGCCGAGGCTTTCGGCAAGACAGCGATTCCCGAAGCGTACGAACGCCTCTTGCTGGACACAATAACTGGTGACGCCTCCTTATTCACCCGCGCCGACGAAGTGGAAACCGCCTGGGGGCTGATTGACCCGATCCTGCAAGCGTGGTCTGCCAACGAGCAACCGATGGCAAAGTACGATGTCGGCTCGTGGGGACCCCAAGAGGCGGACGATCTGCTTTCGAGCGAAGGGCGCACTTGGTCCACGTGGGACGGAAGGAAAGTATAAAAAAAACACGGAGAATTAAAAAATTCTCCGTGTTTTTTTTAGTGAACGGTCAATATCTTCCTCTTTGCACAACATTCTCAGGATTCGGTAACTCGCTCTCCCTCGCGGGAAACACCTGCACCGCGCACGCCTTGAACTCGGGGATTTTCGCCTGCGGGTCGAGGGCGTCATTGGTGAGTAAATTGGCGGCGGCTTCAACGAAATGCCACGGGAGGAAAACCACCCCAACGGTCGTCTTTTCGGTGACAGTGGCGCGGACAACGATCTCGCCGCGGCGCGACGTCACACGCACGGGCATGCCGTCAGTGATGCCATGCATCTCCGCGTCCGCGGGGTGCATCTCCACGCGGGCTTCGGGGTAAATTTCGTCAATGGCTGAATGCCGCGTCATCGTGCCGCCGTGCCAGTGTTCGAGCAGGCGACCGGTCGTGAGGATGAAGGGGTATTCATCGTCCACGGGCTCCATCACAGGGATGTAATCCACGCTGATGAACTTGCCGCGTCCGCGCGGGAAGGATTCTTTGAAGAGAGTCGGTGTGCCGGGATGATCGAGGGTCGGCACGGGGTAGATCAAGCCGACCTTGTCAATGCGCTCGTAGGTGATGCCCGCGTAATCTTTGTTGAGCGATGCCATTTCGCGCAGGATCTCTTCGGGGTTGGAATAATCCCACTTGGACGAATCAACTCCAAGCCGGGATTCGAGGCGCAGGGCGAGGTCGCAAAGAATTTCCCAATCGGGGCGGGATTGTCCTCGTGGAGGTTGCGCCGTCCGCACCCGTTGCACGCGGCGGTCGGTGTTGGAAAACGTCCCATCTTTTTCGGCGAATGGAGTCGCGGGCAGGAAGACATCGGCGAACGCGCCGGACTCGTTGATGAAAATATCCTGCGAGACGAGGAATTCGAGATGCGTCATGTGCTTGCGCGTTTCGTTGAGATTCGGTTCAGACATCATCGGGTTCTCGCCCATGATGAACAGCGCGCGCACGCCGCCTTCATGCGCGTGACTCAAAATCTCGGTGGTGGTGAGACCAAGTTTGCGCGAAAGACCGCCCGCTTCGATGTTCCATAATTTTTCCCATTTTGCCGCATGCTCTTCGTTGTCCACGCGTTGATAGCCGGGATAGAAGAACGGCATCGCGCCCATGTCGCTTGCGCCTTGCACGTTGTTTTGCCCGCGCAAGGGGTTCAAGCCGGTGCCGTCGCGCCCTATGTGGCCCGTGAGCAACGCAAGAGTGACAAGACCCAACGCAGACGCCGTGCCGTG
>CAYPCK010000219.1:0-4919 GCA_964409185.1 uncultured Anaerolinea sp.
AGACCGGCGATCACGGTCTTCACCGCCGGACCCGCGGACATGGTGGCAACCACTCCATCCACACCGGAGCCGTCGGGTTGTGAGGGCATGATGATGTTGTTGTCGGTGGGACCCAGAATGACCGTACCGGTGATGTTCTGCAAGGTTGTGACCGCCTCACGCACACCGATGCCGATGTTTTTGAACGGCGCCTCCGCCGTGGAGGGAGCCTGCCCCGCCGCCACAAAACGATACTCACCTTCGACAACGTCGAACAACGCGGCGCGCGTGACGGATGCGCCAACATCGATGGCGAGGATCGATTCGGTTTGGACAAGGGATGCAGGCATATTCTATATTCCAGCCAACTGGCGGATGAAATTGATGATGAAACTCAATCGTTCGATCATGGCGGTAAGCGCCGCCATGTACACACCGGCAAACAGAACCCCGAAAGTAATGGCGATGAAAATCCTCCCGACCCAGGCAACCCCCTCAAAGACGACGTTGCGTTTGGGCGTGCCGTCGGGCGCGCGCCCGGCGCTGAACTGAAAGTATCCAAGCACGCTGACTGTGCCAGCCAGCATGAAGACACCCTGCATCAGGCGGGTGAAAATCTGCGCGCCGTCCAGCCCGCGCAGGTCGAACATATCCATCATCGCCAGCGATTGCGGGATGATCGTCCCCAGCATCGCTCCGCCGACCGCAATCGCCGCCCCTGCCCCGGCGAGGATCGCCATGGCGAAGTTGCCGATCCAGGCGATGCGCGGCGTGAGTTTTGTCAACAATGTCACGCTAAGAATAAACGGAATAATGGCAAGCAATAACTTGGTCGGGTTGTCCGTTCCCAGCGGCGCATACATTTTCGGGATTAAGACATAATGCCAGATGACTGTGGCGGCGTACCCGGAGGCAACGCCAATGAACATGTAAATGGCAAGGCGGAAAAGCGGGTTATCGCCGATCAAATAACTGAAGACCAGCAGGGTGAGAATCAACCCGACAAACCCGGAGATAAAATCCATGGACAACATAGGGTTATCCCGTCTCCGCTGCGCCGCGTCGGGCGCGAAGGTTCAATATCAGGCTCCACAAACTGCCGATCGCGATGAGCGCAACCGCCAACAACAGACCCATGCCAAACGAATCCCAATACGCGCGGGCGATGCCGGGGCGGCTGTTATTGACATACTCATAACGGACGGCGTCCGCGAGCCCGCCGACCAGCCCATTGATCTGTTCCGCATCGACATACGGTTGCAACAATGGCGCCGCCTGCGCGCTCGCCGCGAACAGGAGCGGCTGAAAGTCGAAGAAGGCAGAATCGGCCTGGTTCCTTGCAACCAATTGCTCCACCCATAGCCGCCCTGATTCTCCGGTATCCGTGATGACAATGATCGCCGCGTAATCGGAGATTGCCGGCTGGTTGGGTGACGTCGAATCGATGAACGCGCGCACACCCGATGCGCCGCCGGGCAAATAGCCCAGGTTTGCGTAATCCGTTCCAAGCTGGTAGTTAATCCCGGTCGGCGATGCGATGCCGGTGTTTAACAACAATCGATTCACCAGCGCCGCCCCGCTCGGGGATGTGGAAACAAAAAATAAGCGGGCGCGGGTGGTCAGCACGAGTTGGTCGAGCATGGGTCCGCTGACCGCTTCCATCTCCGGCGCGAGCGCCGGCTCGTAATCGATAACAACCAGCACCTTGGGGTTTTGCGGCAGGCGGGCAATGATGCTTGCGGATGATCGCGAGGCGGGTGGCAATTCGGCGGAGACCGGCAGGTTTTGCGTGCGCAGGAAACTCATCGTCCCCAACACAATGAAAACTACAGCGGAGATCCCCCAGCGCAAGATCCGTTCGGAGGTGACCATCGCCTGCCTGCTTATGGCGCGCGCCGTAGTCTCGCCCGCCAGCACAGTTTCGAGGATGGACGCCGCGGATTGTTGCTCCTCGGATGCCTGCAATTTCAGCGAGATTGATTTGGGACGACGCGACGACCCGATCGGGGCGACGGGGATGATGCCCGCCAACCCCGCTAGCGGACCTTCCCGTTCCGCCTCTGCTTCATCGGCGCCGGCGGAGCTTGCAACAACGGCGGATTCTGCGGGGCGCATTGCCTGCACCCACGAGGGCAAGTCCACCGGGGCAAGCGAGGGATCGAATGCCGCGGATGGACCGGGAGTTTGTTGCCCCGCCCCTTCCTCAGCCGCAGGTTTTGATTCGGCGAGCCAGTCCGGCATATCCACCGAGAAGAGCGAATCGATTTCCTTGCTCGATAACGACGCAGGGTCATCCATTGGGGCTGGGATAAAGTTCGGGTCAATAGGAACAGGCTGAAGGGGCGAATGAGCCGCCGCATCATCGTCCTTGAACCAATCCGAGAGCGCGCCGGGCGCGGGCATCGAGGGCGCTTCGGTCACGCTCTTCAACCAATCAGGCTCATCCCCGCCCCCATCGAGCGACCCGGTGGGAATTTTCGTAAATGGCGAAACGGATTCCGCGGAAGGTTGGTTGATCAGCGTGTCCTGCCCTGCGCCATTCAACCAGTTGAGGTTGCTTTCCGCCGGTTTTTCTTCGAGCGGCGCCGCCTTCGGCGCATCCTGCGGCTTCAACCAGTCGAGCGCATCGGCGGGAAACGCCGGCTTAGCGGATGAATCTTCGAGCGCCGATGATCCGGAACTTCCGAGCGCATCCAGCCATGAAAGATCGCCGGATGTAGATTCGGCTGGCTGGGGTTTTTCGATTTCGGGTTGGTTGGGCGCAGGGGCATCGAATGTGATGGCAGACGCGCCGCCGAGTTGGTTCAACCAGCTCAGGTCTTCGGAACCGGGTGGGCTGGCATCGAGCGCGGCATCCGGTTCGAAGGCTGGGGCTGTGGGTTGTTGAGGTTGTTTTGTCGATTCTTCAAGAGCGTGAAGCCAGCCCAAATCTTCAGGTTCTTTTTCAGGTTCGGCTTGCCTCGAGAGAGACGGGGCTGCCGCGGCATCATTCAACCAGGACATGTCACTCGAGTCCATTTCAACCGGCTCGCTTTCCTCGGCGGAGGCTTTGGAGAACCATTCTGAAAGTTCATCCCGCGTTTCGCTTTGCGGCGTCTCTGGGGAGCCGCTTATCCACAAGGGCATATCCGGAACGGGTGTTTCTTCGCTTGCCGCTGATGCCGGCGCGGGTGCGCCTTGTTCAAATTGAGCGAAGAAATCGGAGACCGGTTCCGGCGCGGAAGGGGGTTCGACATCCTTTGCCTTGCCAAGCGGATTCATTCCCGCCAACCAGTCAGGGACATCCTCGCGTTCATCCTTCGCCTGCGCCGCCAACCCTGCCAGCAAATCGGGCGGTTCATTGCGGACTTTGGGCTTGGCAGCCTCATCCGCGGCATTTTCCGCCGCCGACTCACGCGCCTGCTGGCGCACATCTTTCAACCATTGAGGGAGGATCGGCTCGAGTTCACCGGTGTGCTTTTTCACCGGGCTTTCGCCAAGCCGCAGAGCTGATTCTGCATGCAGGGGAGTCTGGCAAAACTGGCAGGCATCCAGGAAGTCCGGGTTAGTCCGTCCACAGTTTGGGCATTGCAGTTCCGCCATGGATTAATTCCCCCCGTATGGGCGGTCAATGCCGAACAACACCCGCAAGCCGGTCAATAAAGTTCCCAGCGCGATGCCGAGCAATAACCCGCGCGCGCCTCCGCGCGAGAGTGTGCCGACAAAATCCAGCAAGGATTGGCTACCAGGCAATTGCCCGATGGGAGTCGGCATCACGAGGATCAACGTGAGGATGGCAACCGCCAAAAAAATAACCGACATCAGGTCTACGCGGCGGCGCAACAGTCGAATGCTGGCATAGATCAACGTGACGGCAAGGATTGCCATGAGCGCGCTTTCGACCGGCACGATGATGGCATCCACGGCGAGCCTAATGAACGGGTCTTCGGGACCGAGCAGCAAACCAAAACCGAATGTAAAGAAGAGGGCAAGGACAAGTACAGCGCCATAGATACTCCCCGCCTGACGGGCGCGAATCTTTTCCATGTGCACGGCAACTAAATTGAAGATACCGATTAAGACAGCGAACGCCGCGAGGATCACCGCCCACTCGGTGATGAGCGACCCGATTCCCTTCAAGATTTCCACATCGATGAAATAACCAAGCAGGACGAGAATTCCAGCCGCGATGGCGAACGCCGCAGTAAAGACTCTCATGTCAGAAAGCCAACCCGATCAATTTCAAGAATGAACCGCCGAGGATGGAGAGGATCAAGATCCAACGTATCACATCCTGCGTGTTCAAACTTGCTTCATGCGAAGCGCCCGCCCCCACGTACGCGCCGGAGGCAAATAACTCCTCGCCGATCAACGGGTCTTGTGATGATGCGTAAAAAATGGATTGCGCGGTCAGGTTGTCGCTGGCGGCGATCAGGCTCGAGTCCTGCCGGTCTGCGCCTTCCACGACCAGCCCGGCTTCGGGACCAAGGTCGCCGATGATGATGTTGGCGGATACATTGTCGTCGCGAGCGACGGGAATCGTCCCTGCGGCGTAAGCAAAAGGCGAGAGACCAGTCATCCGCCCGGCAGTGACGCGGAACTGTTCCTCCGCCCCCGCCGCGCGATATCCGGATTGCGATGTGTCTTGTGAAAGGATGGTTATTGCCGCATCCCCGGACGTGACGATGGGCGGGCGGTCGCTGAGAGATGTCCGTTCGGCGATGCGACGGACCAATGCCAAGCCTGCCAGCGCCGATCCGCCGCGCGCGGTGAAGAAGTTGCCGCGCCCGAGCGAGATGTGAAGCCGCGTTCCATTTTCAACCGCCAGCCCGATCTCACGGTTGAGTCGGTCAAAGGCTGGGATGCGCCGCAGGCTGGCTGGCGACCGTCGCCGCAGGGCAATGAAAAACAGGAACAGTAGCGCGATGAATATTACGAAGCCGAGCGCGATCATGCCGTTC
>CAYPCK010000220.1:0-4901 GCA_964409185.1 uncultured Anaerolinea sp.
ATATCTTTGCGATCTTAGCGTGCTTTGCGGTAAATTTTCCGAAAGTATGTTCTATAGCGGGGACAATCTTACGGGGAAAGAGGGGATGCGTCAAGGAACGATATACATCCTCGACATTGGAAACCTCATGGGATGTAGGAGAGAGACTTTGTCACGCATTGCCCGCGCAGGTCGGAGTCGGTGCACAACGTGATCGAAATGGACATGTTGTGCGAGTTGAGGTTGTACGGGAAGCTGGGCGTGCTAATGCGCACCGTCCCGCCCTGGATCAAATAATTATCCGGTTCCTGCGGTCCGCCGCATCCGTCGATGAAGGTGAAATCGTTCGCGCTGGCGGAGCGGAAGGTGTTGGTATCGAGGTCGCGCACCGTCAGGCTGACCGATTCAAAGAGTTGGTCGCTGATGCTTTTCAGGCGGATATCGGACCAGAACTCATTGGAACATTTGCCCATGCCCAGATAGGTGATCTCGAAGTCCACAGGTTTGGCGAGAGGCGGCGTTTGCACAAGGAGCACGGTGGTATTGCCGGAGATCAAGGCGTACTCGCCGGACATCCAACAGAAATCCACGCCGACATCGGGGTTGCGCACGTACCAGTATTCGCCCGAGGCGTGCCGCCCGACGATCTCGGTGGTTTCGCCCACGAGCAGAATGCCCACTTTTTCATACTCTTTTCCGGGCCCGGTGCGGCAGAACGTGTCCACCACGACGGAAATGAGTGGACGGTCGGGCGTCGGGGTGAACTCCAGCGTTGGCGATGGGAGCGGGGTGCCGGTCGGCGCGGACGTTGAGGTTGGTCCGCTCAGCGGGAGCGCGGACGCCGTTTCCTGCGCCTGCAACGCGGCGATGGTCTCGACGATGGCGGTCTGCGGGGCGTTCGGGTCCAGCGTGGGGACGGTTGCCGTCCCTCCGCAGGCGAGTGTGGCGAGGAACAGAATCAGGACGAATGCGGTGGTCGGGGATTTCGTGAGCATGGGAATCCTTTGGTTTCCCCAATCATAATCCATTCATGACTAATCGTAATCCCAAACCAGATACCCCCTCGACAAAAAATTTCTGTGCAAATTGATCTTATACCCCTTCCCCGCCAGCGACTTGGCGGAGGCGATGAACCATTGCCTAACCCCGAATGTTTTCGCGTGCGATGCCTCTTTGGCAGACCGCTTCCACGCCTCGAAGAAATCATGGATCGGCTCGCCTTTGACAACGCGGTGAATCAGATTCTTCGGCAGGATGGTCTGGAACTCCTCCACCTCGAAGCCGAAGCGGAAGTTGGTGCTGAACACGAGCGCCTCGAATCTCCAGTCTCCTGCTGAGCCTGTCGAAGCATCCGAGTTTCCAATTCTCGCCTTCCACTTTCCACTGTCCATTTTGCGCGCAAGGTTTGCCGCCCACATCTGTCCATACGGCGTAGATGTCCCTTCGATCATCAGCCCGCCGGGCACGACGTATTCCGCGAGGCGTTCATACGCGGGAACGAAATCCTTTTCTTCATACTGGCGCAACACGTTGAACGCGCGAATTAACCGCGCGTGTTCGCCTACTTGCAACGGCAGGTTGAATCCGCCGAGGCGGAAAAATGTTTTGTCGTCCGCAAAGGGTAACGCGGCTTCGACGCGTTCTTTGTCGATCTCCACGCCGAGGATGTTCAGATTTGGGTTGACACGTCGAAAACGCGCGGCGGATTCAAGCGTGGTGCGCGCATCGAAGCCGTAGCCGAGGTCCACAAACAGACTATTGGCGAACCAGCCGTCCGTCCGCGAGAGAAGCGAGGGTTCGTACAGCAGGATGAAATTATCCACGCGGCGGAGTCGGTTGGCGGCGGTTTTGCCGCGGGTGGGCTGTCCCTCCGGTTTTTTTGAAACGCGCGCGTGAGGCATAAAAAATTCTGGGTGGCGTCATGACGCCACCCAGAGTAATCTTGTTAATCAGCCGCGGATGCGTCAGGCGACGCTTCTGTTGCCTGTGAGGCGTCGGGTTCGGGCAGATCAGCCTCGGTTTTCACCGGTTCTTTGATGAAGCCGGTGCCGGCGGGGATCAACTTGCCGATGATCACATTTTCCTTCAAGCCGCGGAGCGGATCGCTGGTGGAGCCGATCGCCGCGCCCGCCAGCACTTTGATGGTGTGCTGGAACGAGGACGCCGAGAGGAACGAGTCGGTGCTGAGCGAGGCTTTGGTGACGCCGAGAAGCACTTCGGAGAAGCGCGCGGGCTGTTTGCCTTCGGCGAGCAGCGCCTCGTTGACCTGCCGCAGTTCGAGGCGATCCACCGGGTCGCCGGGCAGGAATTTGGAATCGCCGGGGCGGGTGATCTGCACCTTGCTCATCATCTTGCGGATGATGACCTCGAAGTGTTTATCGTGAATGTTCTGCCCTTGCGAGCGATATACTTTTTGCACTTCGGTCATCAAATACATCTGGCAGGCTTCGCGACCTTGAATCTTCAACACGCGGTGCGGGTTGAGGGAGCCTTCGGTGAGCGGGCGCCCGGCTTCGATTTTTTCGCCGTTCTTCACGAGCAGGCGCGAGGTGGTCGGGATGTCGTACTGGGCTTCTTCGCGCTGGTCATACGAGACGACAACCTTGCGTTCCTTTTTCTCGATGCGGACGCGTCCCCCGTGCTGGGCGACGATCTTTGCCTCGTCCAACGTGGCGAGTGTTTCGCCGGCTTTGACCTCCGCCTCGTCCTTGACGGCGAACTTCCAATCTTCAGGAAGCGCGTACTCGTCGCTGACAAGCTCGCTGTGTTCGATCACCACTTCGCGCAGGTCGGCGTATTTTTCGGACTGGTTGATGCGCACTGTGCCGCTGATCTCCGCAATGACGGCTTCACCCTTCGGCATTTTGCGCGCTTCGAAGAGTTCCTCCACGCGGGGCAGACCGGTGGTGATGTCTGCGCTGGTGGCGGCGACACCGCCGGTGTGGAAGGTGCGGAGCGTGAGCTGTGTGCCCGGCTCGCCGATGGATTGCGCGGCGACAATGCCGACCGCGGAACCCAGCCCCACCATATTGCCGCGACCCAGGTCGAGACCGTAGCATTTGGAGCAAATGCCGTGCAACAATTCGCATGTCAGCGGTGAACGCACCTTCACTTCTTCCACGCCGGAGGCGGCGATCTTGCGCGCCAAGTCCTGGTTGATCACGTCGTTGTATTCGCCGAGCACTTCGCCGGTCTTCGGGTCGATGACCTGTTCGGCGAGCAGGCGGCTGAACAAACGACTGCTGAGCGATTGACCCGCCACATCGTCCTTGCGGCGGATCATGGCGCCGTCGTGCGTGCCGCAGTCTATTTCGTTGATGATGATGTCTTGCGCAATATCCACGAGGCGGCGGGTGAGGTAACCGGCGTCCGCGGTGCGCAGGGCGGTATCCGCCAGACCTTTGCGCGCGCCGTGGGTCGAGATGAAGTATTCCTGCGCGGTCAGCCCTTCGCGGAAGTTGGAGCGGATCGGCATCGGGATGATGCGCCCGGACGGGTCAGCCATGAGACCGCGCATGCCCGCCAGCTGACTGATGGTGGAGAATCCGCCTTTGGTTGCGCCGGAGGACGCCATGGTCGAGAGATTGCCGTCAGGATCCATGTGTTTCTTGACCGCGTCCGAAACCTTTTCGGTTGTGGCTTGCCAGACTTCGATCTCGCGTTCGTTCTTTTCCTGTTCGGTGAGCAAGCCGCGGCGGAAATCGCGCTGTACGAGTTCGACGGCTTTGAGGGCTTCGTCGATGATGCCCTTGCGTTCCGGCGGGATGGAAATATCCGCCACGGCGAGCGTGGTGCCGGATTTCATCGCATATTCGAAGCCGAGGGTTTTGATGTTATCGGCAACCTCGGTGGTCTGTTCCTGCCCGCAAATTTCGTACACTTCGGCGATCAAGTCTTTCACGCCGCCTTTGTCCAGTTTTTCGTTGACGAACTGCACTTCCGCGGGCAGGATGCGGTTGAAGATGACGCGGCCAACCGTCGTGTTGATGAGGCGCGTTTCGGGTTCGTCGAGGCGGTCACCCTTGTCGTTGTACCATGTTGTGGCGCGCAGTTTGATCTCGGAATGAATCTCGACCTGATCGAGCGCGTACGCCATCTCCACTTCATCCATGTCGGCGAAGGCGCGCCCGTCGCCTTTGTGGTTGGCTTTCTGCGCCATCGTCAAATAGTAAACGCCAAGTACCATGTCCTTCGAGGGTGAGATGATCGGTTCGCCGTCGGCAGGTTTGAGCAGGTTCTTTGAAGCGAGCATCAGGTCGCGCGCTTCCTTCACCGCCTTTTGCGAAAGTGGGACGTGCACCGCCATCTGGTCGCCGTCGAAGTCCGCGTTGAAGGCGGTGGTGACCAGCGGATGCAGTTGGATCGCCGAGCCTTCGATGAGAATCGGTTCGAACGCCTGGATGCCGAGCCGGTGCAGGGTGGGCGCGCGGTTCAATAAAACGGGGCGATCGCCGATCACGCCTTCGAGCGCTTCCCACACTTCAGGGCGGTTACGTTCGATCAACCGACGCGCTCCCTTCACATTCGCGGCATAGTTGCTTTGCACGAGCCGCGCAATGACGAACGGGCGGTACAGTTCGAGCGCCATGTTCTTCGGCAGACCGCATTGGTATAGTTTGAGTTGTGGACCGACCACGATCACCGAACGACCGGAGTAGTCCACGCGCTTGCCAAGCAGGTTGCGGCGGAAGCGACCTTTCTTGCCCTTGAGCATGTCGCTCAAGGATTTGAGTTCGCGTCGTCCGCGCCGGCTGAGGGCTTTGCCGCGCTGTGAATTGTCGATAAGACTGTCCACCGCTTCCTGCAACATGCGCTTCTCGTTACGGATGATGACATCCGGCGCGCCGAGTTCGAGCAGACGCTTCAAGCGGTTGTTGCGGTTGATGACGCGGCGGTAGAGGTCGTTGAGGTCGGAGGTGGCG